>JAJZHU010000038.1 GCA_021798375.1 Pseudomonadota bacterium
CGTTTCAGGCATCGAGCGCCCGCAGCGCGGCGCGGTTTTTCAATTCGACATGGCGGGGACCGGAACGGCTGATATAGCCCTGATGCTCCAACAACGACATCATCCGCGATACGGTTTCGATGGTGAGCCCCAGATAATCGGCGATGTCCTGACGCGACATGACCAAGTTAACCGCACGGCAGCCTGGCTCGATGGCGGCCCATTCGATCAGAAACCCGGCCATTTTTTCGCGGGCGGATTTGCAGCCCAGCAACATGGTATGATGGTGCGCCCGGGCCAGGTCTCGCATGACCGATGAAAATACCTGGGACCGCAGATGGTTGTCGTCCACTACCTGCGTCTTGCGATAGGAAGCCAGGGTGCAATCGTTCACCGCTTCGGCATTGACGCTGTATCGCACGGCATCCTCGAAGCCGAAAATATCGCCCGCGACATGGAATGACTCGATATGCCGCCGTCCGTCATCGAGAAATTTGCAGCTACGCACTGTGCCGGAAACTACTTTGTAGAAATGTTCGGCATTGTCGCCGTCGCCATAGATTTCTTGATCCTGGGAGAAATGGAGTATCGATCCGGCGATTGGCGAAGCATGAACAAAATTTATTTGGTCCCGGGCGCCGGGTGAGGGGAGGTAACTACCTGCCGTATCCGTATAATTTGCCGGGAAAGCCAGATGTGACGACATTGAAACCCCCATCGGCGTGAATGCGTGGAGCAACTGATGGCGTCGTGTCTAACCATTAATTTCTTGGTATAATAGTCGGTTAGCCCCTAGGGAATTCTACTTAATTGCCGCATCGCAACACAACATACTGATTTTCACGCATTTTTACGGCGCGGCGAGCACTTGATGGATGCTGTCGAGCAAGGCGTTGCCCGATAGCGGTTTTTCCAGGATATAGCTGATCCCCGCCTCGGCGGCGCGTTGGCGGAGGGGGGCGATCGCGCTGCCGGTAATAAGAATAACTTGCGGGTGGGGGCCGCGCGCGGTCAGGCGTGCCAGCACTTCGAGCCCATCCATATCCGGCATTTTATAATCCAAAATCAGGCAACGTGCCCGCGGCAGGTCGGGGTGTTGCAACAACTCCGGGCCGCTGGCACATGCGCGCACCACCAGCCCCTCAAGTTCCAACGCGAATTTGAGAGACGCACGCACAGCTTCATCGTCATCGACGAGAAGAACAAGCTGCCCTGTGGTCATGGATGGGATTTTCCGTTGGCTCGCCTGGGCCATCTGTGGTGTTGCATACAAGGCAACTCTACGAGCATCCTCGCCGCACTTGTTGACACAGCGCAAGTTCCGGGCGGAAATCGCAAGTCTTTTGGCTGAAACTGCTTCAGTTCACTCTCGGCATATTTATGGTCAACACCATCCGCACCAGATCCGAAAGGCTGCCCGCGTGCATTTTGGTCATCAAATTGGCGCGATGAACCTCGACCGTGCGGGGGCTGAGCTTTAAATCAAAGGCGATGGATTTGTTCGGCAATCCGGCCACCAAACCATCCAGCACCTCACGCTCGCGCGGCGTCAGCGATTGCAGTCTGCGCCGTATGTGGGCGATTTCAACCTCCCGTGCGCCCTTTTTCTCGAATTGATCGAGCGCCCGGCGGATCGCCGCGAGCAGCAATTCGTCGTCGAACGGCTTTTCGATGAAATCGATCGCGCCCGCCTTCATTGCCTCCACCGCCGTCGCCACGTCGGCGTGACCGGTGACAAGGATCATCGGCAGGTTGATGCCCATTTTTGTCAGATGGCGTTGCAACGTCAACCCGTCCATCCCGGACATGCGCACATCGCTGACGATGCAGCCAGGTTGCAGCGAGCCGAGTGCCGCGAGAAATATTTCGGCCGATTCGTATATACGCACCGCCAATCCGGCCGAGGTCAGCAAAAACGCCATCGCGTGGCGCACACCGTCGTCATCGTCGATCAGATGCACCACCGCGCTAGTCGGCATTGGTCAGAGCTTCCTCGCTGCTGATATTTTTCACGCCAAACGTCTTGAGGGTCAGGCTGAAGATGGCGCCGCCGCCCGGATTTGGCTCGGCCCATATACGGCCGCCATGGGCTTCGACGATCGTGCGTGAAATCGACAGGCCCAATCCCGTGCCGTGCCGTTTGGTGGTAATGAAAGGCTGAAACAGTTGCCTTGCGACCTCGGCCGATATCCCCGGACCCGTATCCGCCACATCGATGCGCAGATTTTCCGGATCGACCTGGCGGGTAGAGATCGTCAATTCGCGTCTTGGTGTATCTTGCATCGCCTCCATCGCGTTGCGCATCAGATTGAGCAGCACTTGCTGTATTTGAATCTGGTCGGCCAGCACCGGCGATCCTTCGGGATCGAACGCAAATTTCACCCGCACACCGCTTTCCTTGGCGCCGGCCAACGCGAGTTCACTCGCGTCCTCGATCAGCTTGGCCGGGTCCTCGGCTTGCCGGTCGGACTTGCCCCGCGCCACCATATCGTGCAGGTGGCGGATGATCTGAGATACCCGCAGCGTTTGCTCGGTGGCGCGGTTCATGGCGTCGCGCACCGATGGAATATTGTCGCTGTTGCCCAGATCCAACAGCCGGATGCTGCCCTTGAGATAATTGATCGCCGCCGTCAGCGGTTGGTTGAGTTCATGCGCCAGCGTCGAGGTCATGTCGCTGAGGGTGGTAAAACGCGACATGTGGATCAGTTCGGCTTGCAATTCCTGCAGGCGCTGTTGGTCCTTCTGGCGCTTGGTGACATCGCGCACGAAGGCGGTAAATAAATGGCGCTCGCCCGACTGCATGTCGCCCATCGTGATCTCCATCGGAAAGGTGGAGCCGTCCTTGCGCCGGCCCACCACGATCCGCTCGATGCCGACGACGTGCCGCTCCCCGGTGCGCAGATAGCGCGCCACGTATTCATCGTGCCGCTCGCGATAGGGAGAAGGCATAAGAACGCTGACATTCAGGCCGATGGCCTCTTCGTTCGCATAGCCGAACAGCCGTGTCGCCGTCGTGCTGAACGAGTGGATGATCCCCGCGTGGTCGGCCACGACCACCGCGTGGGGCGCGGTATCGAGGATGGATTGCAACAGCATTTGTCGCTCGGCGAGGGCGATTTGCGCTTGCTTGGCGGCGGTGATGTCGCGTGAGATTGCCGAGACCCCGAGCAGATGGCCCTCACGGTCCCAAAGCGGCGACACGGTCAGCGACACATCGATGATCGTGCCGTCTTTGCGACGGCGTTGGGTCTCGAAATGTTCCACCAATTCGCCCCGTTTGACGCGCTCGATGAGGGAGCCACCATCGCGGTTGCGTCCAGGCGGCTGCAACAGGCCAATGGACTGGCCGATCATCTCGGCGGCGCTGTAACCGAAAATGATCTCGGCGCCGCGGTTCCAGGCAGTGACGATCCCGTCCAGATCGCATCCGGCAATCCCGTCGTTGGACGATTCAATGATCGAGGCGAGGCGGCGAAGCGAATTTTCTTCCGCTTTCGGGCGCGCGGCGTCGATCATGATGCCACGCACTCCGGTGGGCTTGCCCCAATTGTCGACCCGGCGCCCGCGCAGACGAAGCCAATGGCTTTTGCCATCGGTTTCGCCGCCGGCAGGCAGGGTGCGGACATCGAAATCATGCGTCCCATCGGCGGCGTCCCCCGGCGCCCCGGTTGGAGCCAGGCTTTGACGCAGCATCCGATCCGTGATGTCCCGGTCGCTTGGATCGAATGTTTCTAGAAATCGCGCATAGGACAATTGCGCACAGAGCGCGCCGACCATCTCGCGGGCACGGGGCGACAGAGTGACCAGGTTCGTCGCCAGATCCCACCGCCAGGTGCCGATGCCCGCCGCTTCGCAAGCAAGCAGCCGGTCTTCGTCACCGTTCAGAAGAACCGAAGACATTGCACCCGCCGACGTTGCCATTTGAAATCCTGATGAAGTCTGGCAAGAAATGTCAAGTCTAATATAGATAGGATTCGAGTGATATGGCTTATTCTGTCTTGTTCGACCAATCAGAGGCGATTGTTTGGGGGGCGCATTTTATTTTCAACAAGCTGATCCACAGCTCGTCAGGCTCCTTGCCGCTGGTCACGCTCGTCAAAATTAGCCGGTGTCCGGCGTTCGTTGGCGATCATGTACGAGTGCCTGGCCATTTCCTCGGCCGCCGTCATCGCCGCCCCGACGCTTTCCGCGGTGCCCGATCCGATCAGCATGTTTCCGCCGCCCGCTCGTCGCACCAATACGATGAAATGGGACAGGCGGGGCATGGTCGCTCGATCGACGATCAAGCGGAAACGGGTCATCTCGGCGATCAGCCTGCCATCTGCCCCTTCTTGCCAGTGGGGCATTTCCACTTTCGGTGTTTCCATTACGCAATTTCCTCGGATGGTCTTGTGATTGTTCTTTGGCGCTCTTGGAATGGCGTTGAGAAATATCAATTTCAAGCTACCGGAGCTGCGTTCTTTACGCATAGGTACAATCAGTCCTGCTTGTATGGTATTATGCTTCCTATGTACGCTATGCTGAAGGCGATACCCGCTGACAAGGGTGGCCATTTGAATGGTAATGGCGGGGTTCGCCGGACGGTGGAGATATGGCAGCAACGCGCCTGCATTATCGCCCTTAACCCTGGCCAACCCCGATCGAATGGCGTGATCGCGTGGCAACCTACAGCTGAGGATGAATTTTTCGCGCCGTCGCCGCGATGATTAAAATTACTTGCGCAATATCAAACCGCCCGGCCAGTGAATCTGTTTAGCTGTCGAAGCTCTCAATATTTCGCTTTTCATGGATCGTTTTTCAGAAAAGGCGTGGAAATATGATGGATCCGGGCCCTGATATGACAATCTTCGATGACCCAGGCTCCGTCCGCGGCGCTCCTGACTGGCGCGCTGTCAAAGGCGAACCTGATTGGATGTTCGATTGTTATAAGGCCAGCCCCTGGCCGCGCTTCATCCGGCGCATGTTCGATCTTCACAAACTACGTCCCGAGGATCAGCGTTTCCCAGAGGCGAAAACGCCAATCGCACGGCGGAGGCGCTGAAGTCACATTTCGTTTCAATGTCATCCCCACGATTCCCCAATCCGCCGCATCCAAGGAGAAATCCTATGATCGAGACCAAAGTAGTTTCCCCTAAACCCAAAGCGCAAGAAGCCGTGGCGACATCGGCGCCCGCCCGCCCCCCCGCTACTCCCGACGTTTGGCAATCGCTGCGCGACGAAATCGATCGCGTGTTTGATCGCTTTACCGAAGGGTTTCTCCCGGCCGCCTGGCGCCCCGGGAACCCGCTCGAAACCTTCGATCGATTGGCCGACAATTTTTGGCTTCCTTCATTCCGGCGCCTATTCAACGAAAATCCGGTATTGCGTCGCAGCAAATCATTTATTTTCAACGTGCCGGCAATCGACCTCAGCGAGGATGACGACGGTTATAAAATCACCGCCGAACTGCCGGGGCTTGATGAGAAGGATGTCGAGGTCTCGGTATCCGAGGGGGCTTTGACCATCAAGGGCGAGAAACAGGAAGAGAAAGAAGAATCTTCCAAAAATCGTCATATGACCGAACGTTATTTCGGCTCGTTCCAGCGTTCGTTGGGGCTGCCGGCGGGCATCGACCAAAGCGCCATCGCCGCGAATTTCGCCAAAGGGGTGCTGACGATCAAGCTGCCCAAAACTGCTGAAAGCAAGACTGCCACCAAAAAGATCGAAATCAAGTCTGCCTGATTTCTGTCTGGTGCCGGGATCGCAAGATTCCGGCGCCTTTCCGCGTCCTGCCGTTCAGCAAGCCATTTGGTTCGTCTCGACCGAATTGAGGACCAGATATCGCAGAAACCAGAAGCGGGACAACTGCACCACAGTTTCCAACGCCGCCGGTTTCTCGACCCATTCGGCGGTGCCGGGAACGATTTCGATTGCGCGCGGGCAACGCAACTGGCGGAAGGCCCTTTGATTTTGGGCCACCAGTTCCTGATTTTCCTCACCGACGATCAACAATGTGGCGGCCCTGACCGTTGTCAGGGCGTTATTTGCCAAATCGGGCCTCCCGTCGCCGCTGACGACAGCATTCACATCGGTGCGCTGTGCGGCAACAAGCAGGGCGGCGGCGGCGGCGTTTCCGCTGGCAAAAAAACCGAGCGGTAAATTGTGGTTCAGCCCATAATACCGCGCCAGATGTTCGATCGTCCACGCAATTCCCTGGCCGAGGCGTTCGGCGAGAAAAGGGATGCCAAAATTCCCGGCATCGGTCTGCGGGAGGTTTGAGCGTTCGTGATAGATCGCTTCATCGTCGGTCAGCAGATCGACCAATACGGTCGCAAGCCCCGCGCGTTGCAGCGATTTGGCAATGAAGCCGCTGCACGGATTGATCAAACCAGTGCCGGCACCATGCGTAAAAATCACCACTCCCCGGCACGGCGTTATGGGTAACCCGAGCAATAACCGCCCGCCGTAGGGAAGGGTGGCCGACATAAGCCGCGTTTCGCTGAATGTCATGGTCAAGATCCCAACTGATCGTTAACCGAACGACGGACCGCGGCGCGGTGTGTTGACGAATGTCAAATACCGTTAAAAAAATTATCCAATCACGGATGTCTTCGATTTTGAGCCAAGGATTTGGGCCAAGGATCAGTCGCGGCCGGCAACCCAAACATCGCCGAGGGTTTTATATGGCATTTATATCCTCCTGCGTCTGATGGCGTATTGCTTTAATAACCCAAGGCACTGCCCATCGGGCTGCGCGGGTCGTTCGCGCCAACCCATTGATCGCCGACTGCCTCGATTGCTTCGGCGGCGCCAAAGGGTGGGATTTGGCGCAGTGTATAGCCCATCTTTTGCAAATCGAGTTCAGTCGCAGTCGGCAAGGCATCGGGCTCGGTGTAAAGAAAATCAGGCAGATATTGTTCGTGAATGCGGGAAGCGGCCACGGCCTGATCGATGCGCATGCCGTAATCGACCACGTTGATGATTGTCTGCAACACCACGGAAATGATGCGCGATCCGTTCGGGCTGCCCAACACCAGCATTAATTTGCCATCGCGGGATACGATGGTCGGGGCCATCGACGACAACGGCCGCTTGCCCGGCGCGATCGCATTGCGCGCCCCTTGACGCAGGCCGAACATGTTGGGCTGTCCCACCGCGGTGGTGAAATCATCCATTTCGTCGTTCATCAAGACGCCCGTGCCGGGCGCCATTACCTGGGCGCCAAAGCGGCCATTGATGGTATAGGTCACCGACACGGCATTGCCCGCGGCATCAACCACCGAATAATGCGTGGTTTCGTATTTTTCGTGCGGCGGTGTGCCAGGCGGCAGGCTCGACGAAGCCGTCGCGCGGTCTGGCACGATCGTCGCGCGGATCGCGCGGGCATAGCCGGGGTCGGTCAGATGCGCCACCGGATTGGCAATGAAATCAGGGTCGCCCAGCGCGTTGTTGCGATCGAGAAAGGCGTGGCGCTCGGCTTCGGCGATGCGCTGAATGGCGGCGGCGCTGTGATAGCCGAGGGATTTCAGATCGTAGCCTTGTAATATATTCAGCGCCTCGCACAACACCACTCCGCCCGAACTGGGGGGAGCCGCCGAGGCAATGTCATAGCCGCGATAACGGCAATGCACCGGCGTGCGCCACACCGCGCGATAGCGGGCGAAATCTTGCCGCGTCAGCAACCCGTTGCCCTCTTTGGCCGCGGCCTCGATCCGGCGCGGCAAACTGCCCCGATAGAACGCCGTGGGGCCATGTTCGGCGATATTTTCCAATGTGCGGGCAAGATCGGGCTGGATCAGCCGATCCCCGGCAAGCAGCGGCGAGCCATCGGGGCGACGAAACAAACGCGCGGCGGCGGGATCATCCGCAAGACGGGATGCGGCCTTGATCATGCGGGCATCCTCCTCGCCCAGCACAAAGCCGTCGCGCGCCAATGTGATCGCCGGCGCCATCACCTCGGCGCGCGACAAACGGCCAAAGCGTTGGCGCGCGGTCTCCATTCCCATCACCGTGCCCGGCACGCCCGCCGCCCGCCAGCCATAGATACTCGCGCCCGGGATCGGCTTGCCGGCAGCATCGAGATACATCGCGGCACCGGCCGCAAGCGGCGCGGTTTCACGAAAATCGAGGAAAAAATCCGGCTTCCCGGCAAGGTGGATCAACATGAAACCGCCACCGCCGATATTGCCGCAGCACGGATAGACCACGGCCTCGGCGTAGCCGATCGCCACGGCGGCATCGACGGCATTGCCGCCGCGTTGTAAAATGGCGCGGCCAATTTCCGTGGCAAGATTTTGTTCGGTCACCACCATGCCGTGCGGCGCCACGGCGACAGGCGCCGCATGACCGGGGAGGCCGGATAGCCCAGCCGCGAGGCAGACAAGGAACAGCCGATATTTTGTGGAAAATTTCATGGCGTGAAAAATGTCATAGAAATAAGTTGCTCAACAGCGGAAACTTGCGGCGCAAGCAAGAAGGGCGGGGAATGAAAAATTTATGGATGCTGGTCGTCTATCTGCTGTTTGCCCCGGTATGGGCGGCCAATTTGCCGCTGCCCGCGGGGCTGGTCGATCTGCGATCGCCGCAAGGGCAGCAATTTTTTCTGGAATCTTCCGCCCGTGCGGCATTTTGGCCCTTAAGCGCCCAGTTCGTCACCCAAGAAACCCAGTCTTATTGCGGGGTGGCGTCCCTGGTGATGGTGTTGAACAATCTGCCCGTCGCAACGCCGGTTGCACCGCCATACGCGCCGTTTAAACTATTTACGCAAGAAAATCTTCTAAACCACGGAACTGACGGTATTTTATCGCGCGATTGGCTGCCCCATCACGGCATGACACTCGATCAATTGGGCGCGTTGGCGCAACATTTCGGGGCGAAAGTGACGGTGGTGCATGCCACCAACGACGGGCTCGCCGCATTCCGCGGCGCGGCCAGACAGGCTCTGGCCACGCCGGGGCAATATGTGGTGGTCAATTTCGAGCGCCTGGCATTGCAGGAAGTTGGCTATGGACATATCTCGCCGCTCGCGGCCTATGATGCCAAGACCGACAGGTTTCTGGTGCTTGATGTGGCGCGTTACAAATACCCGCCGTTTTGGGTGCGCGCGGTTGATTTATATGCGGCTTTGAACACGCGGGATCCCTCCAACGCCAACGCGACACGGGGCTATGTGATTATGGGCGCGCCATAGCCTCCGTTCCTGGACATACGCGGTATCGCCAGACTAAAACCTCCCCACGATGAAATCAGAGTCAAACATGCGTGTGACGGTGCTGGGATGCGGCGGATCGGCGGGAGTGCCACACATCGGCGGGGCCGACGGGGCCGGCGATTGGGGGGCCTGCGACGCCAAAGAGCCGCGCAACGGACGCAGCCGCAGTTCCATCGTGCTGGAATGGGATGGGTTTCGTTTGCTCATCGACACTTCGCCCGACATGCGCAGCCAGTTTCTGGCCAATCGCATCGGCCGCATCGATGCCGTGCTTTATACCCACACCCACGCCGATCACATTGCGGGCGTCGATGATGTGCGATTGCTCAATCGTCTTCTAAACGCTCCATTGCCCACCTATGTGACCGAACCCACGCTGGATTATCTGCGCCAGCATTATGAATATGTGTTTCGCCCCTATAACGGCGGTTTTTTCGTCCGCCCGGTGCTGGCGCCGCGGATTATCGCCCCCGGTCAGACCATTGTGATCGGCGGACGGGAATTTCAGATCTTTGAACAAGATCATCACTTCACCAAATCCATTGGTTTTCGCTGCGGCAGCTTTGCCTATTCCACCGATGTGGTGCGGCTGGAGGATGGCGTGTTCGATCTGCTGTCTGGCGTCGATACCTGGCTGTTGGCCGCGTTTCAGCGTCCGCCGCATCCCACCCATCTGAACGTCGAAGGTGCGGTGGCGTGGTCGCGCCGGGTGGGGGCACGCCGCACGGTGCTGACCCACATGGGCAACGATCTCGATTGGGCGTGGCTGCAAAAACGTCTGCCGGAGGGGGTGGAACCCGCGCACGACGGGATGGTGATCGAATGTCGCTGATCCAGGTGACGCCGCGCATCGCACTTGATGAAACCGAGTTGGAGGAATCCTTTCTGCGCGCGTCGGGTGCGGGCGGGCAGAACATCCAGAAGGTCGAAACAGCGGTGCAATTGCGCTTCAACGTGCGCGCCTCGCCCAATTTGAACGAATATGTGCGGGCGCGGCTGGAAAAACTGGCTGGCAGGCGGCTCACGCTCGATGGGGTGATCGTGATCACGGCGCAACGCCATCGCACCCGCGAACGCAACCGCGACGACGCGCAGGAGCGCCTGTTCGATCTGATCCGCCAGGCCGCCGAACCGCCGCCGCCCCTCCGCCGCCCGACACGGCCAAGTCTGGGGTCGAAAAAACGCCGTCTGGAGAGCAAGACGCGCACGGGGAGCGTGAAGAAATTGCGCGGCAAACCGGCCGAGGATTAGGGTGTGATCGCTTGAGGTTGCATAACACGAAAGCGTGAATCACACTCTCCTAGAGCGTGATCACCGCAAAAGTCTGATTCCACTTCGCGCGATCACGCTCTCGCGGTTTGGCGTGGCGTTTACGCCAAACTCGGATTAACAAACCTGTGAATGATTGCTGGATGACCGCGTTCCCATGAAAAAGCCCCGCCCGTTTTGGAAAACCAAGACCCTGGCCGAAATGACCCCGGCGGAATGGGAGAGTCTGTGCGACGGTTGCGGCCGCTGTTGCCTGCACAAGCTGCGCGACGAAGACACCGACGAGATCAGCTATACCAATGTGGCGTGCAGGCTGCTCGACGGCACCGACTGCCGCTGCACCAGCTATCAGACCCGCCAGGAGATCATTCCCGATTGCATCAATCTGACCCCCGCCGCCTTGGCCGGGATCGATTGGCTGCCCGCGAGCTGCGCCTATCGCCGTGTGGCCGAGGGCAAGAATCTGGCCTGGTGGCATCCGCTGATTTCGGGCGACCCCGAAACCGTGCATCAGGCCGGCATGTCGGTGCGGGGCATTTCCGTGGATGAACGCAAGGCGGGGCCGCTCGAACATCATTTGATCAATCTGCCGCTCCGCGCCCGGCGCGCCGCGGATTCGGATGAATGAAAGTTCCATGAAACCGCCCACCGCAACCCCGGCGATGGCGCAATGGTTCGCCATCAAGGCGACCCAGCCCGACGCGTTGCTGTTTTTCCGCATGGGCGATTTTTATGAATTATTTTTCGCCGATGCCGAAGCCGCCAGTGCCGCGCTCGATATTGCCCTTACCTCGCGCGGCGAACACGACGGCAAACCCATTCGGATGTGCGGCGTGCCGGTTCATGCGTCGGAAAATTACCTGCTGCGCCTGATTCGTCGCGGATTTCGCGTCGCGGTGGTGGAACAGATGGAGGCCCCCAACGGACGCACCCCGATCCGCCGCGAATTGGTGCGGCTGGTCACGCCCGGCACGCTGACCGAAGACGCATTGCTGGAACAATCGCGGCCCAATTTATTGCTGGTGCTGGTGCCGCTCGGGGGCGAAATTGGCGCCGCCTGGGCGGATATTTCCACCGGGCAGTTTGAAACCGATCTGATCGCCGCGGCGGATTTGACCAATCTTCTGGGTCGGCTCGACCCCGCCGAGATTATCGCGCCGCGCGATTTGTTGCCGGCCCATTTCACCCATAGGCGCGCGCCGGATCAGCCGGATGTGATGGTGGCCCAGGCGCGGGGGCGTTTGGCGGCGCATTTCGGCGTGCATGATGTCGCGGCGTTTGGTTCTTTCGCCGACGCAGAATGTGCGGCGGCGATGGGATTGCTGGATTATGTGAGGGCCACGCAAGTGGGCGTGATGCCCAGATTGTCGCATCCGGTGGCGCGGGCCTCGGATGGCATCATGCAGATGGATGCGGCGACGCGGGCAAGCCTGGAGTTGCTGCAAGCCCGTGACGGTGGACAAAAAACCACCCTGTTCGCGGCGGTAGATCGCACCATCGGCCCGGCGGGCGGAAGGTTGCTGGCGCGGCAAATCACGGCGCCGCTGACCGGTGTCACGCAGATCGCGGCGCGACAGCGGCGATGGCTGGAATTGCTGGAAGCACCCCATCTGTTGCGGGGATTGCGCGAAGCCTTGCGCGGCGTGCCGGACATGGCGCGCGCGTTGGCGCGGATCTCGCTCGATCGCGCCGGGCCGCGCGATCTGGTGGCGATGCGGGCAGGGCTTGCCGCCGGGGTGCGAATGCAGGCCTTGCTCTCGCCGGTCGCGGCATTTGCCGATGTGCTGCCTGGCCTTGCGGCCACGCCGGAATTGCTCGATCTGTTGACCCGCGCCATCAGCGAAACGCCGCCGTTGCGGCTCGACGATGGCGGCGTGATCGCGCGCGGCTTTGATGGCGAACTCGACGCCCATGTGCATCTGCGCGACGAAAGCAGACAGGCGATCGCCGCCCATCAGCTCGATCTGGCGCAGAGATACGGTGTGGCGTCGCTTAAGATCAAACATCACCAACAGCTTGGCTATGTCGTGGAAGTGCCCGCGGTGGCGGTGGAAAAATTGCGCGGCTTTTCCGAGCTGATCTTGCGCCAGGGCATGGCCAACGGGGCGCGCTTTACCGAACCCAGCCTTTCCGCGCTGGATCGCCGCATC
>JAJZHU010000326.1 GCA_021798375.1 Pseudomonadota bacterium
CGAGCAGGAGGGTCGCTGCCTTGGCCAGACGCGCCTCGGTGTAACGCATCGCCGCCGGCGGATCACCATCGACCGAGCCAAAATTGCCCTGTCCGTCGATCAGCCGCACCCGCATCGAAAACGGCTGCGCCATGCGCACCAACGCATCGTAAATCGCGCTATCGCCGTGGGGATGGAAATTGCCCATCACCTCGCCGACCATCTTGGCCGATTTGCGGTAAGGCTTGTCGGCGGTATAGCCGCCCTGACGCATGGCGTATAAAATCCGCCGATGCACCGGTTTCAGACCGTCGCGCACATCGGGCAGCGCCCGCGACACGATGACAGACATCGCATACGCGAGGTACGACCCGCGCATCTCGTCTTCAAGGATTACGGGAACGATATCGGTGGGGGGAATGGTCGGCTTACTCGTATCTTCGCTCACGCAATCCTCGGAGGGTTCAATCGGGTCGCTGGTCAAGCGAACGGTAACAAGGCGGATAGCACTCTAGCGCAACGGGCTCCACAAGACCAGGGAGCCCAGCACCTCGGCCAAAGCCACGCAGCAACTTCTTTTTTGCGATCCAGCGGCAAAAAACCTCGGCGATCAGAACGGAATTTCATCGTCCAGATCGCCGCCGGGACGTCCCGCATCCCAACCACCGCCGCTTTTGGCCGCCGAGGCCGCCGCGGTGCGGGGTTGATAAGACGATGCACCGCCGCCGCTTGCCGCGCCCTCGCCGCCGCTGGGACGATCGAGCAGGGTCAGTTCGCCGTTATACTGCCCGATCACCACTTCGGTGGTGTATTTCTCCTGGCCCGCTTGATCGGTCCATTTGCGGGTTTGCAGGGCGCCTTCGATATAAACCTTGCTGCCCTTGCGCAAATACCGCTCGGCCACGTCGCCCAGGCGTTCGTTGAAAATCACCACGCGATGCCATTCCGTGCGCTCTTTGCGCTCGCCCGAGGCCTTGTCCTTCCAGGTATCGCTGGTGGCCAGTGTCAGATTAACGATCTTGCTGCCACTTTGCGTATTCCGCACCTCGGGGTCTTTGCCCAGATTGCCGACCAAAATCACTTTGTTCACACTGCCGGCCATCGATCTCTCCCCAGGGGCTTAAATATACGATTCGCCCATTATACAGCGGCGGCCCGAGAAGCAAAGGGCTAGAGCAGCAGTTCGACACCCAAACGCAAGGCGGCCTCACGCAGCGCCTTGTCATTGGTGGCCAGGGCCAGTCCACGGCGGATAGCGAGTTCCAGATATGTCGCATCATACATGGTCAAACGCTGCGTCTCGGCCAGCACCGCAGAGGCGGTCCAGGCTTGTTCGGCCATCTCATTGTCGATCACAACGGGCAGATCGCGCAAAAAACCGGCCAGACGATGACGGCGCCCCGGCTCGATCCGCCCACGCCGCTCGGCGGCGAGCAGCCCGTTCAAAGCCTCAACCGGCCAAAGTTGCGGCGCCACCGCTCCGCGTTCCACCACCCGGTCGAGCAGCGCCATGACCGCCGGCGTTTGCTCGTCGGCAAAGCACCAGGCCAAGGCGACCGAGTTATCCAGCACAAAGCTCATCGCCGCCCTTCGCCGATCAATTCCTTGATGGAAAGCCCGCCCAACGTCTGATCTTGGCTGAATGCCCGCAACCCCGCCGCCGCACGCCGTGCCCGATCGCGATCGATCCCGGTTTCCGCAGGCACCAGCCGCGCCACAGGCTTGCCCCGGCGCGTAATCATTACCTCACCGCCCGACTCGACCTCATCGAGCAGCGCGGTGAGTTGATTTTTGGCGTCGAACACCCCGACCATATGCATGAAAACCTCCAGATAGCTAGCTATCTAGCTAGATAGCTCACGCCGCCCCGTTTTTCAAGCAAACTCTAGAGCACGTTCGGATCACGTTGAACCATATACGTGCGACGAACGTGCTCTAGCTTTTTGTTTTTACGCATGATTCACGCCTACGTGTTATTCAACCTGCGGCGATCATGCTCTAGAGTTTGATTGAATGAGCCGATTTCCCGGACGGCTGATCGCATGTAATCCGGATCGGCTCTAATCCTCGGCAAACTCCACATCCCGGTGCACATAGGCCGACATCAACAACCCAAAGCCGAACATCACCGTGATCATCGCCGATCCGCCGTGCGAAACCAGAGGCAGCGGCACGCCGCCCACCGGGATCACCCCCATCACCATCGCCAAATTCACAAACACATACATAAAGATGTTGGTGGCCACCCCCACCCCCAACAGCCGCCCATATTGATGCCGGCAGCGCATCGCCATGGCAAACGCGCCGGTAACGATCAGCGCCAGCAACCCCAACACGCACAGGCTGCCAGCCATGCCGAATTCCTCGCCGATGATGGTAAAGATGAAATCGGTTTGTTTTTCCGGCAAAAAATTCAGATGCCCCTGGGATCCTTGCATGAATCCCTTGCCCCACAAGCCCCCCGAACCCAGCGCGATCTTGGATTGGATGATGTTGTAACCGGCCCCCAAGGGATCGCTTTCCGGATGCAGAAACGTGGTGATGCGCGCGCGCTGATAATCATGCAGATGATGATAGGCGATCGGCGCCGCCGCCGCCGCCAGCCCGAACCCGCCGGCCAATATCCACCAACGTATCCCGGCGGCAATGAACACCGAAAGCCCCACCGCCCCGGTGATAAACGCCGTGCCCAGATTGGGCTCCTTCAAAATCAACGCCACCGGCGCCGCCACCGCCAGCGCGGGCGGCAGCAAAAACAGCAGATGGCCCATTTGATGGCGCTCGGCCTTGCGAAACCACGACGCCAAAGCCATCACCAGCGCGATCTTCATCAATTCGCTGGGCTGCCACTGCATCCCCGCCACATCGATCCACCGCTGCGCCCCCTTGCCGACATGGCCGAACCGCAGCACCGCCGCGAGCAGCCCCAACGAGACGAAATAAAACGGCCAGGAAAATTTCGCGATGACGCGAATATCCACAAACGACATCGCCAGCATCATCACCAGCGACGCGCAAAACCGGATCAAATGCTCGTTGGCATAAGGCCGCGGCCCGCCGCCCGCCGAGTAAAGCGCGACATACCCCACCGCGGC
>JAJZHU010000039.1:0-8645 GCA_021798375.1 Pseudomonadota bacterium
GCGCTTTTTTCAAGCTGTCGCGTGTGACGTTGGGTTGCTTTCTCCCAACGAGAACATTCTTTCGGCTCCCTTTTCTCCTTGCATTTGTCGCCCCGCGGGCCTACATCCCCCTCCAATCATTCTCCGCTTTAAAGGTAGGGGGTGGCCTTCACCGGCCGCCTTTTTTGTTTTGGATCAAGATCTTCCGCATCATACAGGGCTAGAGGCCAAGGTCGCGGACCTTATCATGCCCAGCTTGGCCGACATGGGTTACGAGCTGGTGCGCGTGGCCATCATGGGGCGTCAGCGCCCGACGGTGCAGATCATGGCCGATCGCGCCGATGGGAGGCAGATTGCCGTGGAAGATTGCGAGAAAATCAGCCATGCGGTGGGCGCGGTTTTGGACGTGCATGATCCGATCGCGGGCGAATGGATGCTGGAGGTCAGTTCGGCCGGGATCGATCGGCCGCTGACGCGCATCAAGGACTGGAACCGTTTCGCCGGGCACGAGGCGCGGGTTGAAATGATGGTGCCGGTCGATGGGCGCAAGCGTTTCAATGGAATTGTGCTGGGTGCGGACGCCGAATTTGGCCGCCTCAGACTGGAAGACGGCAGCGATGTGTTGCTGCCTTTAGTGGATATGCGAAGGGCGCGTCTGGTTCTTACCGATGCGTTGATTGAATTTACTGCCAACCTCACTCCGACCAACTAAGAGGCCGTCATGGACACTGCCATTGCTCGCCCGGAATTGCTGCTCGTCGCCGATGCGGTAGCGCGTGAAAAATCGATCGACCGGGAAGAAGTGCTGGAAGTGATCGAGCGCGCTATCCAGAAGGCCGGACGCGCCAAATACGGTCACGAAAAGGACATTCGCGCCACCATCGATCGCAAGACCGGCGATGTGCGGCTTTCCCGTTGGACCCAGGCGGTCGAAACGGTGGAGAACGAAGAAAATCAGATACCGGTGGCGATCGCGCGCAAGTTCAAGCCGGAAATTCAGGTTGGCGAATATATCGTCGATCCGCTGCCGCCGATCGATTTCGGGCGCATCGCCGCCCAGACCGCCAAGCAGGTGTTGGTGCAGGGCGTGCGTGAATACGAGCGCAAGCGCCAGTACGACGATTTCAAGGATCGTGTCGGCGAAGTGATCAACGGCGTGGTCAAGCGCACCGAATACGGCAATCTGATGGTCGAAATCGGCCGTGCCGAAGCATTGCTGCGCCGGGATGAATTGATCGGGCGTGAAGCGTTCCGCAATGGTGATCGCGTGCGGGCCTATATCTATGACGTGCGTGAAGAAGCGCGTGGGCCGCAAATTTTCCTGTCCCGCACCCATCCGGGGTTTCTGGCCAAGCTGTTTGCGCAGGAAGTGCCGGAAATCTATGACGGTATCATTGAAATCAAGGCGGTCGCCCGCGATCCGGGTTCGCGCGCCAAGATGGCGGTGATCTCGCGCGATTCCTCGATCGATCCGGTTGGCGCTTGCGTCGGTATGCGCGGTTCGCGTGTGCAGGCGGTGGTGCAGGAACTGCAAGGCGAGAAGATCGATATCATTCCCTGGTCGCCGCAGGCCGCCACTTTTGTGGTGAATGCGCTGGCGCCGGCGGAAGTCACCAAAGTGGTGATGGACGAGGAAACCGGCCGCGTCGAAGTGGTGGTGCCCGACGAGCAACTGAGCCTGGCGATTGGTCGTCGTGGTCAGAACGTGCGTCTGGCCAGCCAATTGACGCGCTGGGACATCGATATTCTGACCGAAGCCGAGGAAAGCGAACGCCGCCAGGAAGAGTTCCGCCGTCGCACCGGGCTGTTTGTGGATAATTTGGATGTCGATGACGTGATCGCGGGCTTGTTGGTGGCCGAGGGTTTCACCACATTGGAAGAGCTGGCCTATATTCCGCCCGATGAACTGGCCGATATCGAAGGCTTTGACGAAACCATCGCCGCCGAGTTGATCCGTCGCGCCGAAGAATCCTTGGTGCGCCGCGATACGGCGTTGAATGAAAAGCGCATCGAGTTGGGCGTTACCGATGATGTGGCGGCGTTTGAGGCCTTGACCCCTGCCATGTTGGTGGCGTTGGGCGAAAAGGGTGTGAAGACGCTGGATGATTTGGCGGATCTGGCCTCGGATGAATTGGTTGAGATCGTCGGCGCCGAGCAAATGACCGAAGAAGCGGCCAATGATGTGATCATGGCGGCGCGGGCGCATTGGTTTGAAGGCGAGGATGCGGTTGCCGCGGAAGGCGCTGCCGACGAGATCAATGAAGGTGGCCCGGTCGGGGAGTCTGGTTCCGACGAGTCTGCTTCCGACGAGTCTGCTTCCGACGAGTCTGGGGAGGCCTAAGACGCGCGCGCAATTGGATTTGCAGGATTTCGATGTCGAGACCGAGGAGCGGGAGATAGGCCCCGAGCGCCGTTGCGTGGTAACGCGCACGCGGCAGGACAAGGCGGGGATGATCCGATTTGTGGTCACACCCGACGGAAATCTGGTGCCTGATATTCTTGCACGGCTCCCTGGGCGGGGAATCTGGTTGAGTGCGCGGCGCGATGTGTTAGATACCGCGCTGAACAAGGGTGGTTTTAACAAAGCTGCCCGTGGTGTGGTTTCGGTTCCGGCTGATTTGCCCGGTTTGTTGGTGTTGGCTTTCGAGCGCCGTGTGGCGGAATGCTTGAGTTTGGCACGGCGGGCAGGGCAGGCGGTGGCTGGATTCCAGAAGGCGCGCGAGTGGATGGAATCGGGGCGCGTGCCTTTGGTGGTGGAGGCCAGCGATGGCAGCCCCGAAGAACGTGCGCGTTTCTTGGGTTGGCGTGACGGGAAAAGAACCCCGCACGGTTTCCAGGGAACGGTGATTATGCCGCTGTCTGCGGCTGCATTGGGAACGCTGTTTGGGCGTGATCATGCGGTGCATATTGCGGTGGCAGCGGGCCGGTTGGCCGAGCTGTTGATAACAGAGACGGAACGACTGGCCGGGATTTCCGGCCGTCCAGAGTTGATTGAACGGGCGAACGCATGACCGACGGCAATGATCAAGACGCGAACAAGAACCGGCTCTCGCTGAGGCCTGCGGGACGGCTGGAGCTTGGGCGCACTGTCGATGCGGGGTCCATCCGGCAAAGTTTCAGCCATGGGCGATCGAAAGTGGTGCAAGTCGAGGTGCGCAAAAAGCGCAGCATCACGCCCGATCAGGCACATGCCTCGCACGTGGCGCCCCCAGTGGCACATCCGGCGGCGCATCCAGTGGCGCCGACGACGGCAGTTCCGGCAGCGCCAAAGCCGGCAGCGCCCCCGCCCGTCGCCGCAAAGCCTGCGGTGGTGGCGCCTGTTGCGCCACCCCCCGCGCCGGTGGCTCCGGTGGCTCCGGTCGCTCCGGTCGCTGCGGCGCCCGATGTCGTTTCGGCGGCAGTCCCTGTTGCCCCGCCGCCTGCTGCTCCTGTTGCGGCCCCTGTGGTTTCTGTTGCCCCGGCGCCTGTTGCCGGTGCGGCCCCCGCCCCCGCTTCCGCACAAAGTTCGTCGCGCACCGTGCCACAAGTGGCTCCTGTGCCGCGTCCGCAGATGCAGTCGCGTTCGGGTGGCGGCGGTCGCGCGCTGACGGCGGGCGAGCAGGCCGCGCGTCAACGCGCCGTGGTGGAAATGCAGCGCGAGGCGCAGCGCCGGGAAATCGAGCGCCGCGAAGCTGAAAAGATCCAAATTTTGTCGGCCGCGGAAGCCGCCCGCCGTCGCGAGGAAGATGCTGTCCGGGCTGCCGCTGATGCGGTGGAACGTGCCGCCGAAGAAGCTCGCAATGCTGTTTTGCGGGCGCGTGATGCCGCACGTGTGGCGGCCGAGGCCGCGGAGCGTGGCGAGGCAGTGCCTGAACCGAAGGCGGCGCCGGTAACGCGCGATGAGCCGCGCCGTGACGAGCAACGCGGTGGCTATCAAGGACGCCCGGATCAACGCGGTGGCGAACAGAGGGGCGGCGAACAACGTCCTTATCAATCGCGCAGTGGCGCACCAGCCGGTGGTGGAGAGCGCAGTGGGGGCGGCTATCAAGGTCAGCGTCCGGCTGGCGGTGGGGAACAGCGTCCCTATCAGCCGCGCACCGGCGCGCCCGCCGGTGGCGAACGCAGTGGCGGCTATCAAGGCGCCCGCAGCGGTGATTCGCGTTCCGGCGACCAGCGCCCCTATCAGCCCCGCACCGGTGCTCCCGGCGCGCCTGCTGGTGGCGAACGTGCGCCTTATCAGGGCCGCGGCGGTGCGCCTGGTGGCGATCAGCGTGGCGGTTATACGCCGCGTCCGGGTGGTGCGCCTGGTGGTGAACGCAGTGGCGGTTATCAAGGTCAGCGTCCTGCCGGCGGCGGTGGCCGTCCCGGCAGCTCGCCCAGCCCGGCGCCGACGATCGCGCCGCCAGCCGATACGCTGCGTTTGCGCGGTGTTGGCCGTCCGCGCGACGATTCCGAAGACGATCGCCCCACACGCCGCGTTGGTCCTTCGGCGGCCCCTGCGCGCAAGCAACAGGCAGCAGTTCCCGCGGCCCCCAAGAAGGTGGTCGATGACCGCCGCCGTACCGGCCGCATCGACGTGCAAGCGGCGATCGAGGGTGAAGACGAACGCACACGCAGCCTGGCCTCGGTGCGCCGCCAACGTGATCGCGAACGCCGTCAGGCCGAACTCGACCGTCTGCGCGCCGATCAGGTGAAAGTGGTGCGCGATGTGGTGCTGCCGGAAACCATCACGGTGCAGGAATTGGCCAATCGTATGGCCGCCCGCGGACCGGAAGTGATGAAGACGCTGATGCGCTTGGGCGTGATGGCGACCATCACCCAATCGATCGATGCCGACACCGCCGAACTGGTGGTGCAGGAATTCGGCCATCGCGCCAAGCGCGTCTCGGAAGCCGATGTTGAAATTGGTCTCGATGGCGAGGTCGATGAGGCCGGCGAGTTGCATCATCGTCCGCCGGTGGTGACGGTGATGGGCCACGTCGATCACGGCAAGACCTCGTTGCTCGATGCTTTGCGCTCCACCGACGTGGCCTTGGGCGAAGCGGGCGGGATTACCCAGCATATCGGCGCCTATCAGGTCACGCTGCCCAACACGCAGAAGATCACCTTTATCGATACGCCGGGCCATGAAGCCTTTACCGCCATGCGCGCGCGTGGCGCCTCGGTGACGGATATCGTGGTGTTGGTGGTGGCCGCCGACGATGGCGTGATGCCGCAAACCATCGAAGCGATCCGCCATGCCAAGGCCGCCAACGTGCCGATGATCGTGGCGATCAACAAATGCGACAAGCCGGGCGCCAATCCGAACAAAGTGCGGCAGGAATTGCTGCAATATGAAGTGGTCGTCGAAGAAATGAGCGGCGACACGATGGATGTCGAGGTTTCGGCCAAGGCGCGCACCGGGCTGGATCGCCTGGAAGAAGCGATCTTGCTGCAAGCCGAAGTGCTCGATCTGCGCGCCAATCCCGATCGCGTGGCCGAGGGTGTGGTGATCGAAAGCCGGTTGGATCGCGGTCGCGGTCCGGTGGCGACGATGCTGGTGCAAAAAGGCACGCTGCATCAGGGCGAAATCGTGGTGGCCGGTGCCGAATGGGGCCGGGTGCGGGCGATGCTCGACGATCGCGGCCGTCAATTGAAAGACGCGCTGCCGGCCATGCCGGTGGAAATCCTTGGTCTGTCGGGCGTGCCGATCGCGGGCGAGCCGTTCGTGGTGGTGGAAAATGAAAGCCGCGCTCGCGAAATCAGCGAGTTCCGTCAGCGCAAGATCCGCGAAAAGAGCGCTGCCGGCATCGCTGCCGGACGCGGCACGCTGGATCAAATGCTGGCGCGCATTCAGGCGGGCGAGCAGAAAGAAGTGGCGTTGCTGATCAAGGCCGATATGCAGGGCAGTGCCGAGGCGATTGCCGCGACCGTTGCCAAGCATGCGCATGAAGAAGTGAAAGTGCGTGTTGTGCTGGCGGGCGTTGGGCAGATCACCGAAAGCGATGTGCAACTGGCCAAGGCATCCGACGCCGTGATCGTGGCGTTCAATGTGCGTGCCACCGTGCAGGCGCGCGAACTTGCCAACCGCGACGGCGTGGATATTCGCTATTACTCGATTATCTATGATGTTGCAGACGACGTTGAAAAATTGGTGCGCGGCAAAGTGGCACCGAAGGCGCGCGAGAAATTCCTGGGTTATGCCGAGATTCGCAAAGTCTTCGATATCACCAAAACCGGCAAGGTCGCGGGTTGTTTGGTTACCGAAGGCGTGGTCCGGCGCGGCTGTGGCGTGCGCCTGCTGCGCGAAGGCACCGTTATCCATCAGGGCGAACTCTCGCAACTCAAGCGTTTCAAGGACGATGTCAAGGAAGTGGCCCGCAATTACGAATGCGGTCTGTCCTTTGCGGGCTTCAACGATCTGCGCGAAGGCGACGTGGTGGAGTGCTACGAAGTCGAAATGGTGCCGGGTTGAAGCTGAAGGCAGGAGCGCCGACCCAACGGCAATTGCGCGTGGCGGAGGAAATCCGCCACGTGTTGTCGTCTATTTTCGCCCGCACCGAATTCCGCGATCCCGATTTGGCCAACGCGCATATCACCGTGACCGAAGTGCGAATCAGCCCCGATCTGAAACACGCCACTTTGTTCGTGGCGCGGCTGGGGCGTTCGGATGTGACCGATCTGTTGCCCGCGTTAAAGCGCGTGGCGCCGTTTTTGCGCGCGGAAATGGCCCGCAGCACACGCAATCTGCGGGTGACGCCGGAGCTTTCGTTTCAGCCCGATACGGCGTTGGAATATGCCATGCACATCGACAAGGTGATGCAGGCGCCGGAAGTGCGGCGGGATTTGGGTAAGAAAGAAGAGTAGAGCTCGTCTTTCTTTAATTTATTTTTGTTCGCAACCTTGCCTGCCTATTCGTGTTCCGGGTTGTTATCCGAAATGGGCACCGCAGGCGCGTCCGTGCGTCGCCTCGGGTTTTCGGCATAGGCCTTGGTGAACTCGGCGCCGAGCAGGAAAATCTGGGCCGAGAAATAGATCCACAGCAGCAGCACGATCAGTCCGCCGGCGGTGCCGTAACTGGAACTGATGGCGCCAGAGCCAAGATAGAGACTCACCAGCCATTTGCCGACCTCGAACAAAAAGGCCGTGACCACGGCGCCCACTATCACATCGTGCCATTTGATGTCGGCGTCCGGCAGGATTTTGTAGATGGACGCGAACAATACCGAGCCCAGGCAGAACGAGACTGAAAAGTTCAGCAGCGACAGCACCGATTGCCCGAATGGCAAATCGGCGGTGATGTAAGGGTCGAGTGCGGTCACCACGGCGCCGATCGCCAAGGATATCAGCAACAGGAAGCCAAGCCCCATCACGAGCCCGAGGCTGGCGGCGCGAGTCTTCATGAAACGTGTGATTGCATTGCCGCGCGGGTGCGTTTTCCAAATGATGTTGAGTGCCGCCTTCATCTCGCTGAATACGCCGGACGCGGTGATGACAAGTGTGGCCAGCCCGATCACGGTGGCGATGACGCCGGTGGATTTGCCCGCCGCGTTTTGGATCACGGATTGAAGATATTGCGCGGACTGTGGCCCGATCACATTCGACAACTGGGCGATGATCGCTCCTTGTGCGGTGGCGTTGCTAAATATAACCCCGCCGATGGCGATGACGATCACCAATGTGGGCGGGATCGAGGTGACGGCGTAAAAGGCGATCGAGGCGCCCCGGCTGAGCACATCGTCGTCGATGAACGACACCACGCTCTGTTTGGTGAGCATCCATGCCGTGCCCAGGCCTGCTTTTCCCCAAAAACGAACGGATTTCATCATGGGTGGCGTTGCCAATCAGCATCGATTGCCGGCACCGCCATGTTCGTGTTCTGGTCTTCGACGACACTGAACTGCTGTTTTGCCACCGTGCCGATGCCGCGTGTCATCATGGCGTCGAAGGCGCCGCCAGCCAATCCGCCCACGAGAGGCACCAGTTTGGTGATGTTGATCAGGCCTTTGGAGCCTGCCCTGGCGACCAGCCGGAAACCGACGGCCCGATTGATTTTGAGCAGGGTTTCGCCCGAAATTTGCATGATCACGCGGCTTGAAAGTTTGATGCCCAGGCTGACGCTGAATTCCTCCATGATATTCGCCGCCGCGCTGCCGGTCAGGCACACAAAGGACAATGTTCGCACGCGTTCTTCGTCGAGTTGGTAGCCCCGCAGATGGGCGATGGCCGCGATCATGCGCAATTGAATCAGCAAAACCGAGGCCAGATTGGCCGGAATCGCCACCGGCATCGTGATCAATCCGCCGAGATTGCTGACAAAACCGGCGGCGCCGGCGTAACTTGCTTGCCAGGCGATCAGTTCGTCGATCGCTTTTTCCCGGTCGCCGGCGTTATTTCTAAGATGTTTGCCGGCCAATCCGGTGGCGCTTCCCAATCCGGCGACGGAGTCGGAGGCGTGATCATAGGCCCAATGCAGGGCTTGCGTGATGACCGCAACCGCCTTGGGCGGTTCGTTCCGGTCGGTCATTGGCGGCTCCTTTGGAAATTTTCCAGGCGGTTTGGTTTTGTTGACGCGATCGAAACAGCCCCGCAGATTGTCAGATCATGCCATTGGCGAGCACTATCCGCAATCTGCGCCTGCCTGTCACTTTCCCATTGTCTTCTCTCTCTCCCCCGCCCCAAACTGCATCATGAACCAACGTCATCCC
>JAJZHU010000039.1:8655-12506 GCA_021798375.1 Pseudomonadota bacterium
CCCCGCGAACTCGCTCAGGAACATCCCATCGGCTTGTGCATCGAGGATGTGCCGTTTGCCGTGTTGATGGCCACCCCGCAGGACATCGAGGATCTGGCGTACGGCTTTGCCATTACCGAGGGGCTCGCCGGGTTCGACGAGATTGCGGATGTCACCACCGAGGAAACCCCCGATGGCTGGCGGGTCAACATCAATCGCCGGGCGGATGCGCAGCGGCGGTTGCCCAGGGCGCGGACGATCGAAAGCCGGTCGGGTTGCGGGGTGTGCGGGACCAGCCGGCTGCGGGATGCGGTGCGTTCTCTGCCGACGGTGCAGACCGGGCTTACGGTCACGCGGGCGGCGATCATGCGGGCGTTGGCGGGGTTGGAGGCGGGGCAGGTGTTGGGCGCGCGCACGCGGGCCACTCATGCGGCGGGGTTTGCCGATAGTACCGGCCAGGTACTGTTGGTGCGCGAAGATGTGGGGCGGCACAACGCGTTGGATAAATTGGTGGGGGCGGCGGCGCGGGCAGGGATCGACGCGACCCGGGGATTTGTGCTGATCACGTCGCGTTGTTCGTTCGAGATGGTGGAAAAGACCGTGCGGATGGGCGCGCCTTTGTTGGTGGCGGTTTCGGCCCCCACGTCGCTGGCGATCGAGCGGGCGCAGTTGGCGGGGCTTTCCGTGGTGGCTTTGGCGCGGGCGGACGGGTTTCAGTTGTTTACCGGCGGCGAGCGGGTTTGTGACTAGCGAGGAGGCGGCGGTGCGGATTTTTTATGTTACCTTGAACACCGAGGAAGAGGTGCGGGCGATCACCGCGCGTCTGTTTGAACGCCGTGATGCGGTGTGTGTTAACTGGTTTCCAGTTAATTGTGCCTATCTGGAAAACGGCGAGGTGCGCGAGGGGCCGGAGATCGTGCTGTTGATCAAGACGATTGCCGGCAAAAAGGCTGATATTGAGGCGGTTGTGGGCGAGGTGGTCGATTATGTTAATTTTATCGGCGAAATTGCCTTGAATGGAGTTAATTCCGCGTTTGCGGCCTGGTTGGGCGCGGTGGTGACGCCACGATCGGGCAAGACATGGGGTTCGAACGATGCATCGCCAAGGATCGAATGATGATTCGGACTTGACGGGAGGGGATGAATGGGCGATAGAGCCCGCCTTCTGCGCTCGACCTGAGGGTTAAATTATGTCTCGCCGCTGCCAATTTACCGGTAAATCTGTTTTGTCTGGCAACAACGTCAGCCATGCCAATAACAAGACACGCCGCCGCTTCCTGCCCAATTTGCAGGAAACGTCGCTGCTGTCGGATGTGCTGGGTTTGTCCTTGCATGTGCGGCTTTCGACTCGTGCGATGCGCACGATCGAACATAATGGCGGGATCGATGCGTTCCTGCTCGGCACTTCGAACCGCAAGCTGCCTGCAGAGGCGCAGGTGATCAAGCGCCGCATCATCAAGGCCGCCGCCAAAAAGGCCGCGACCGCCGCCGCCTGATTTTTCCGTGCCCCGCAGCCTGATACGATCAGGCAAGAGCGGGGGCGTTTAGGAAATATTCAGTAAGATGTGATTGGCTCCGTAGCGCGATCTGCGGAGCTTTTTCATGTTTGATGCGTGCTCGAAAATCGAGTCCTTTCCATCCGCCGCCCCGCCGTTTGGTGGTTGGGCGTGGCACGGCGCCGGGAACAATGCGCCCTTTGTGCTGTTTTTGCCCGACGGCGGGATCGGCAGCGGCGCCCCGACCGATTTATCCGCCTGGCGCTGGGGCAACGCGGGCGCCATCGTTATTGCCAACGCCATGGGGGTGGAAACAACGCTGTCGCCCTGTGCCTATGGCTTTCGGGGCGGGCGGCAAAGTCTTCGCCCGGTCACCCCCTGGCCGATCCGCGTGCTGCCGGTGCCGCGTTTGGGGCGGCGCAATCTGGTGGTGTTGCGTGGCGGGGATCATTCGCTGCACCCATTATGGTTGGAATCGTTAGGCGCGCAGGGCCGCAATTGGGATCTGTGCCTGTCTTATTATGGCGATCATCCCGAACGATGGCAGGACGAGGCCGAGTATTTCATTCCTCAAAAAGGCACCAAGTTCGGCGGGCTGGCGCCTTTGGTGCAAAATGACGGGTTTTTGTGGGGCTATGATTATATCTGGTTCCCCGACGATGATTTGCTGATCGATGGCGCCGATATCAACCGGATGTTTGCGTTGGCACGGCAATTCGATCTGATGCTGGCCCAACCCTCGCTGACGGCGGGTTGCTTTGTCAATCATCGCATCACTCAACAAGTCGACGAGTGCCGGTTGCGATTCACCAGTTTTGTGGAAATCATGGCGCCGCTGTTCTCGCGCGAGGCGCTGGCCGTCGCCGCCCCCAGTTTCGGCTTGACTCAATCGGGTTATGGTCTCGATCATCTGTGGCCGGCGCTGCTGGGCACGCCACAAAACCGCATCGCCGTGATCGACGAGATCAGCATGGTCCACACCCGCCCGATGGGAGCCAATTACGATGTGGAAGGCGCCTCCACCGAGGGTTGGGATCTGCTCGATAGCTTCGGGTTGCATCAAATCTATGCCGGCTATGGCGCCATCATGCGGTCGGCGCAGGGTTGGTCCAGGCGCCGGGGTGAACCGGGGCAGTTATTATCCGGCTGAGGCGAGGGGAATGCCGGTGATCCACGGGGCTGACCCCGGCATTTCCTTTCATGGGAGCGCAACCGCCCGATCACTCGCTTAGATTCACGATGTGAACGCGGCGGTTCTCCGGTTCGGGGGTTTGGTCCGGCGTGGGAATCTTCAGGTCATTCTCGCCCAGGCCGACGGCTTCCAGGCGGCTGGGCTGGATGTTGAACTTGGATTCGAGATACGAGGCGACCGCATCGGCGCGTTGCTGAGAGAGGGCGAGGTTGGCGTCGCGGTCGCCGACGGTGTCGGTATGGCCCTCGATCCTGAACCTGTCGTTGGCAAGTTGACCGCTGGTGAGTTGCCGGCCGAGTTGATCGAGCATCTGCATCGCGCCGGGTGTGAGCTGCGCCGAACCGGTTTCAAATTGGACCGAAAGATCGAACGCATGTGGCAGTGCGGGCGGTGCGGCATTTGCCTGGGGCGCTGCTTGTGACGGGCCGGCGCTGTAGTAATCGGGGGGATAGCCGGGGGTGTAATAATCATAGCCGGGATAATAGCCGCCGTAACCCCAGTCGGGATAATAACCGCCCCAGCCGCCGCCCCAGTCACCCCAGCCACCACCCCAGCCGTCACCCCAGTCGTCATCCCAGCCACCGCCCCAGCCACCGCCCCAGCCACCACCCCAGCCGCCACCGCCATAATAACCACGGCCGCCGCCCCAACCACCGCCATGGCCACCATCGCCGCGGCCGCCGCCCCAACCACCGCCATGGCCGCCGCCGCCGCGGCCACCGCCCCAGCCACCGCCATGGCCACCGCCACCACCGTGGCCGCCACCGCCGCCGTGACCGCCACCACCGCCGCCATGTTGCGCCAGGGCGGGAGACGCCGCCAGACCGGCCAGCAGAACGCCCGCCGCCACCGCGCGGAGCAGGCGGCCGCGGGGCTGTGCGCGGAAAAATGCGATCATCGAGTTTAGCATGGCGCGTTTGTCCTTTGCTTGGGCCGGCACCGCGCTGGCGTTGCGCCCTACCCGCCGTTTGGGGCGTTTGGCGGGCGGGTCGCCTTGCGCGCCGGCTGCCGAGAGACGTGACCCGTTACCATGGTTATTTTGGGACGTAATTGTGTTTCGCAAGTGGCGCGGGTTGGCGGGTATCAAATGAATTGTGAAGTTGGATCGGTGTTCGACCCTTGCCGCCCCCTTTTTTATAGCATGATCGCCGCAGGTTGAATAACACGCAGGCGTGAATCATGCG
>JAJZHU010000327.1 GCA_021798375.1 Pseudomonadota bacterium
CGATATCGTGCGAGAAGATTTATTCACGCCGCTGGGTATGAAGGATAGTTCGATCGGTCTGCGGCGTGATCTGAAAGACCGCCATCTGTTTCCGGATTTTCGCGGACTCGCACCGATCAACCACATTGGTAGCAGTGGACTTGGCGAGAACGGTGCTTTCCGCGAAGAGTTTGCGGAGATGCCGTGGGTTGGCGCGGTTTCAACCGTGCCGGATATTTTTCGCATGGCCGAAATGTTACGTAACGAAGGCACGCTGGACGGTGCGCGGATGTTGTCGCCAACGATGGTTCGCAAGGCCCGGAAATGTTACACCGGCGACAAGCCCAACGAGTTGTATAAGACCTTGGCGCACAGGGATGAATGGGAAGTTTCGCCGGGTTATATTGGCCTCGGCTTTTCGCTGCGTGGCACAAAGATGACCAACCATATGTATGGCACTCAGACGTCGCCGGAAACATTCGGCAATTACGGCGCCGGCAGCACGATTTTTTGGATCGATCCGGAACTCGATCTTACCTTTGTTTGTCTCACCACTGGGCTGATGGGTTCCAATCCGAATATCGTGCGGTTTCATCGGTTGGCCGACATCGCGGTTTCCGCGGCGAATTTATAGCGGATCGGCATCCAGGCGAACGATCGAGCCCTCCAGCCCCGCTGCCGCTGCCGGGTATCGCGCCATTACCAAAGGATCGTGTCCCGGAATGACATTTTCGGGCCGATCCGCCAACGCATAACAACGCCGGTGTCCTTCGTAGGTGTCGCCCAGATTATAGACGATGGGGAAACTCCGCCCCTGTTCCATATTGGCATAGAAGTGGCTTGCATCCGACGCCAGCACCATCCAGCCGCGACGAGTCCACACACGCACCACCTGCAGTCCATTCGTATGCCCGCCCATATGGTGCAGAAATATGCCCGGCGCCAATTCATCTGCTCCGTCGTGAAATATCACGCGCCCTTCAAATACTCTTCCGACCATGGCCGCCACGTCCCGGCCATCGAATCCTGATCGCAAGGCGTGATGACACATGCAACGGCCGGTCGCATAGCTCATTTCGCGATCCTGCAAATGAAAATGCGCGCGCGGAAATAAATCGCGATTCCCGGCATGGTCGTAATGCAGATGGGTGATGATCACATCATGAACTTTCTCGGCGTCGATGCCGATGTGCGCCAGCAGCGCGCTTGGGGTCGCAAGTAATTTGCGTCCGCGCATCGTCGCGGCTTGCGCATCGAATCCCGTATCGATGATAAATTCGCGGCCGTGACCGCGAATGACCCAGATGAAATAATCGAGCGGCATAAGACGATCATGATCGTCGCCGTCGATAAAATTATGTGCCGCAATCTGGTTGGGATTTGTCGCATAGCGCAACGCATAAACTTCGTAGCGTGGCAGTTCGCTCATGATTAGTAGATCCCAGAGACCGGATGCGGCACGTAGGGGGCTTCCAATTCCGCGATGGTGTCATGGTCGAGTTTAAGTGACAACGCGCTGATTGCATCGGTTAGATGTTGCATCTTGGACACGCCAATGATTGGCGCCGTGATTTCGGGTTTTTGTATCACCCATGCCAAGGCTACCTGGGCCTGGGGCACGCCCAATCGCGCTGCAACACGGGTCAGGTTTTCTACAACCGATTTATCGGCCGCACGGGTACGGCCATAGATGGGGTTGATCATTCTATCTTTGCGTTCGCGGTCGGTTGTTGCCTCCTCGGACCATGGACGGCTTAATTTGCCGCGGGCCAGAGGGCTCCAGGGAATAACGCCGATGCCCCTTGTTTTGCACAGCGGCAGCATTTCGCGTTCTTCTTCGCGGTAGATCAAATTTAAATGATTCTGCATCGAAACGAATTTGCTCCAGCCATGTTCGCCGGCCAGATGCAGTGCTTCGCAAAATTGCCACGCATAGCAGGATGACGCGCCCAAATAGAGCACTTTGCCAGAACGCACCAGATGATCCAGCGCCTCCAAAGTTTCCTCGATGGGTGTTTTGGGATCCAGGCGATGGAGTTGATAAAGGTCGATATAGTCGGTTCCCAGCCGGCGCAGGCTGCATTCGGCCTCGTAGATAATTTCCTTGCGCGATAGTCCGCCGGCGTTGCGCCGCCCCGGCATGGGGATGAAAACTTTTGTGGCGATCACGATTTCCTGCCGGTTGGCAAAGTCCTTGATGGCGCGGCCGACGATTTCCTCGCTGGTGCCGGCGCTATACATGTTCGCGGTATCGAAAAAATTAATTCCCGCCTCCAATGCCGCGCGCAGCAGCGGTCGTGATGCAGCTTCGTCCAGTGCCCATGGCTGCACGCCGGCGGCGGCGACCCCGTATGTCATGCAACCCAAGGCCAGTGGCGAAACTTTAAGTCCCGAGCTTCCGAGTTGAGTGAGTTCCATGGCGGTTTTCCTTAACTATATCCCGATATCGGGTGCGGCACGTACGGGGCTTCCAATTCGGTGATCGTTTCCGCATCGAGCTTCAGCGACAGTGCAGCGATTGCGTCGGTCAGGTGCAGCATCTTCGATACACCTACGATTGGTGCGGTAACTTCTGGTTTTTGCATCAACCAGGCCAATGCCACTTGCGCGTGGGCAGCGCCCAGACGGGTGGCAACACGGGTCAGGGCTTCTACCACCAGTCTGTCGGCCTCAAGCGTGCGGCCATAGGCAAGTGCGGCCATCTTGTCGAGGCGTTCGCGGTTGGTGGTTGGTGTCACCGACCATGGGCGGGTGAGTTTGCCGGCGGCGAGCGGGCTCCATGGAATAACGCCGATGCCCTTGCCGCGGCACAGCGGCAGCATCTCGCGTTCTTCCTCGCGGTACATTAGATTCAGGTGATTTTGCATCGACACGAACTTGCTCCAGCCATGTTCGCCCGCCAGATGCAGCGCCTCGCAAAATTTCCAGGCATAGCAAGACGATGCACCCAGATAAAGAACTTTGCCGGAGCGTACCAGATGATCCAGCGCCTCCAATGTTTCCTCGATCGGGGTTTGGGGGTCCAGGCGATGGATTTGGTAGAGATCGATATAGTCGGTGCCCAGGCGGCGCAGGCTGGCTTCG
>JAJZHU010000328.1 GCA_021798375.1 Pseudomonadota bacterium
AGCCCAGGCGGCACTGGAAGGCGCCAAGGCGCAGGTGGCTACCGCCATCGGCAATCTGGCCGCGGCAAAAGCCGCTTATGAGCATGATATCGGTTCGGCGCCGCCCGATGATCTGATCCCACCGGCACAGCTCGCGTTGCATGTGAACAATGTCGATGAAGTTTCTGCTTATGCATCAAAAAATAATGCCACGGTAGTGAGCGCGCAATTCACTTTGGCCGCCGCGCATGACAATGTGGACGCGACTTTTGCGGCGTTGTTGCCGCAGGTGAGCGGCGTGCTGACGGCAAACCGTACCCAGAATCAAAGCTATGGCATTCCGCTGACGAATGATACTTCGGCGGTGATTCAGCTACAGGTCCCACTTTATCAGGGTGGCGCGGAATATTCCAAGGTGCGTCAAGCCAAGGAACAGGTGCAACAGGCCGAACAATCCTTGATCGACGCGCGCATGGCGGCGGTGGCCTCGGCGGTGCAGGCTTATGAAACGCTGATTGCCAACGAGGCCGCCGCGGACAGCGATCGTGCGCAAATCAAAGCCAATGCGATCGCCCTGTCGGGGGTGGAGCGCGAGGCCTTGATCGGCACCCGCACCACTTTGGATGTGTTGAACGCCGAACAGGCGCTTTTGCAATCGCGCACGTCGCTGGTGCAGAATTTGGCCCAGGCGGTGGCATCGTCTTATGGCGTGGCGTCGGCGATGGGGCAGCTTACCGCGCGTGATCTTTCGTTGAACGTAACTTTGTACGATGAAACGGCTTATTATGATTCTGTCGATACAAAGCTGTGGGGCGTAAGCGTGCCCAACTCCGCAGGCGGCAAGAGATAGTCTCTCGCCCGGCCTCTGGGGCGACAAAAACAGAGGCATTATCAGACCATGAGCAGCACAATTTCCAACCCTTCGGCCATGCCAACGGAAAATTCCGCCGATCCGTCGATGGAAGATATCTTGGCGTCGATTCGCCGTATTCTCAGCGAAGATGAAACGGCGGCGGCGGATTCTTCACCGTCCGTCGTTGCGTCACCGCCGGCAGATAGGCAACCCGCGCCGAAAATCGCCCCTGTGGCCGAACCGGACGACGACGTGCTGGTGTTGGACGCATCGATGATGGTGGCACCACCACCGCCTGTTCGGGTTGCTGAATCGCCGCTGCCGGCGGCGGTATCCGGGTCAGGGCCGGTGTCTTCGAGCACGCTGTTGGATAGCGGCACGGAACTCGCCGCCGCTGCTTCGGTCAGCCACTTGATGCGCAGCCTGAACACCGAACGTCATATGTCGGTGTATCGCGGCGGGCCGACGTTGGAAGACATGGTGCTGGATACGATGCGCCCCATGCTGAAAGCCTGGTTGGATCAGAATCTTCCGCCGATGGTGGAACGTTTGGTGCGGCTGGAAATTGAACGTGTGACAACCCGCGCCTTGGGCGATTAACGCCGCGATTCCTCGATCTCCCCTCTGGCGCCGGACGGCAGGGTTTGATACGCAGAGCGCATCGCACCACTCGTGCATTGCACTATTGTGAACGGACCCGCCATGACCGCGATTGCTGATATTGTTGCCCGTGAAATTCTCGACAGCCGTGGCAATCCCACGGTTGAAGTCGATGTGATCCTGGAATCCGGCGGCACCGGCCGCGCGGCGGTTCCCTCGGGCGCTTCGACCGGCGCTCATGAGGCGGTTGAATTGCGCGATGGCGATTCCGCACGTTATGGCAAAAAGGGCGTGCGTCAGGCTTGCGCCAATGTCGAGGGTGAAATACTCGAAGTTCTCGCCGGCGCCGATGCGCTCGATCAGGTCGCGATCGACGAGGCGATGATCGAACTTGACGGCACGCAGAATAAATCGCGTCTGGGCGCCAATGCCATTCTGGCCGTGTCGCTGGCCACCGCCAAGGCCGCCGCCGATCATCTGGGGTTGCCTCTGTATCGTTATGTCGGCGGCGTTTACGCCCGCACGCTGCCAGTGCCGATGATGAACATCATCAATGGTGGCAAGCACGCCGACAATCCCATTGATATTCAAGAATTCATGATCCAGCCAGTGGGTGCGCCCACCGTGGCCGACGCTGTGCGTATGGGCGCGGAAATCTTTCACGCGCTGAAGAAAATCTTGTCCGAGGCCGGCCACAACACCAATGTGGGCGACGAAGGCGGCTTTGCGCCCAATCTGAAATCGGCCGACGAAGCGCTCGCATTCATTTCGCGCGCCTGCGAAAAAGCCGGTTATCGCCCTGGTGACGACGTGACCTTTGCGATGGATTGCGCCGCTACCGAATTTTACAAAGACGGCATCTATGATCTGGCGGGCGAGGGCAAAAAACTCGATGCCGCCGGCTTTATCGATTACCTGGCTGAACTTGCCGGGCGTTATCCCATCGTTTCGATCGAGGACGCTTGTTCGGAAGACGATTGGGACGGCTGGAAGCTGCTGACCGAGCGTTTGGGCAACAAGCTGCAACTGGTCGGCGATGATATTTTTGTCACCAACCCGATCCGTCTGCGCCAGGGCATCAAGCAGGGGGTGGCCAATTCGATTTTGGTGAAGGTCAACCAAATCGGCACGCTCAGCGAAACCCTGGAAGCGGTCGAAATTGCGCATCGCGCCGGTTATACGGCGGTGATGAGCCACCGTTCGGGCGAGACCGAAGACACCACCATTGCCGACCTCGCCGTGGCCACCAACTGCGGTCAGATCAAGACCGGCTCGCTGGCGCGCTCGGATCGCACGGCGAAATACAACCAACTGATCCGCATCGAACAAAATCTCGGCCCGGCGGCGCGTTATGCCGGGCGGACGATTTTGCGGGGGTAAGCGCGACGGGGCTTTGTCTGGGAACAATATGCCATCAAGCGATGGCATATTGCTCTAGATCTTTGTTTTAGCGAGCAATTTTATGCCATTAGGCGATGGCCTATTGCTCTAGGCGGCGACGGCAATATCGATCAAAACGCGCTTACCCAAGGCCGCCAGGGCGGTTTCAACCTGGCCGATATGGCTGCGGTGCAGCGGGTCGCGTAGGCGGCGCACGGATTTTTCGTCGATGCCGATGCGCCGCG
>JAJZHU010000329.1 GCA_021798375.1 Pseudomonadota bacterium
TTCCAACGTGCAATCCCAGCGCGAGGCATTCACGCACACCGGCCGCACCTCGATCCCATGATCGCGGGCATCGCGCACGATTTGCGCGGGCGCATAAAAACCCATCGGTTGCGAATTCAACAGAGCCGCACAGAACACATCGGGATGATGGCATTTCAGCCACGCCGAAGCATAGGCGATCAGGGCGAAACTGGCGGCGTGGGATTCCGGAAAACCATAGCTGCCGAAACCTTCCAACTGCGCAAAGGTACGGGCGGCAAATTCGGTATCATAGCCACGCGCCACCATGCCATCGATCAGCTTGTCGCGGAATTTGCCGATGGTGCCGGTGTTTTTAAAGGTCGCCATGGCGCGGCGCAATTGATCGGCTTCCGATCCCGAAAATCCCGCGCCGACGATCGCCACCCGCATGGCCTGTTCTTGGAACAATGGCACGCCCAGGGTTTTTTGCAGCACTTGTTGCAGTTCCGGGCTGGGATATTCCACTTTCTCCAATCCATCACGGCGGCGCAAATAGGGATGCACCATGTCGCCTTGAATGGGGCCAGGCCGCACCAATGCCACCTCGATCACCAGATCGTAAAAACAGCGCGGTTTCAACCGTGGCAACATCGCCATCTGGGCGCGGCTCTCGATCTGAAACACGCCCACCGTATCGGCCTTCTGGATCATCTGATAGGTGCGCGCATCTTCGGGCGGAATGCTCGCCAGTTCCAGCATGGTGTGCTTACGCGCGGCCAACAAATCGAAACTTCGCCTCACACAGCTCAACATTCCCAGCGCCAGACAATCCACCTTCATGAATTTCAGCGCGTCGATATCGTCCTTGTCCCATTCGATCACCTGACGATCAGCCATGGCGGCGGGTTCGATCGGCACCAGATCGTTCAGCCGGTCATGGGTTAGCACAAACCCGCCCGGATGCTGCGACAGATGACGCGGCATACCGATCAATTGACCGGCGAGTTCCAATACCAACCGCAACCTCCGGTCGGTGGGATCGAGCCCGATTTCAGCCAACGCCGCAACGTCCGGCGCATCCTCTCCCCAGCCACGCACCTCGGTGGCCAACGTGCTGATCAGATCCTCGGGCAAACCCAATGCCTTGCCCACATCGCGCAACGCCGCCTTGGCGCGATAGCGGATCACCGTGGCGCACAAGGCGGCATGGTCGCGGCCGTAATGCTCGAAAATCCACTGCATCACGATCTCGCGCCGCTCGTGTTCAAAATCCACGTCGATATCTGGCGGCTCGCGGCGTTCCTCGGATACAAAACGCTCGAATAACAGATCATGGTGCATCGGATCGATCGAGGTGATGCCAAGCACAAAACAAACCGCGCTGTTGGCGGCAGACCCACGTCCCTGACACAAAATTCCCTGGCCGCGCGCGAAACGCACAATGGCATGAACGGTAAGGAAATAGGGTGCGTATTCCAGCTTTTCGATCAGCGTCAATTCATGGCGCAAAATGCCGATCACCTTGTCCGGCACGCCATCAGGATAACGTTGCTTTGCACCTTCCCATGTCAGCACACGTAAATGTTGCTGCGGCGTCTGGCCGGGAATGTTCACTTCTTCGGGATATTGATAGCTCAATTCATCCAGGGAAAACCGGCATTCTTCCGCAATTGCCGCCGTGCGCGCCAAGGCATCGGGATAACGCGAAAACAACCGCGCCATTTCGATGGGGGATTTCAAATAGCGATCGGCGTGGCGTTCGCGGCGGAAACCGGCCTCGTCGATGCTGCAACCGTGACGAATACAGCTCATCACATCCTGCAACAAGCGGCGTTTGGGGATGTGAAACAGCACATCGTTGGTGACAACGGAAGGGACTTTTTCGCGCGCCGCCAAATTGGATAATTCATGAAGCCGCAACGCATCATTGGGCCGCCGCCGCAACGTCAGCGCCAAATGGGCGCGCGCGCCATATATTTCCCGCAGGCGCCGCAACCGCAAGGCGCACAGATCATCGGCCAGATCGGGGATCAAAATAGCCACCTGCCCTTCGCCGTAGATCGTCAGATCCTCCCACGCCAGATCGCATTTTCCCTTCCCGCCGCGCGATTTTCCCACCGACAACAAGCGGCACAGCCGGGAGTAGGCCGCGCGATCCGTGGGATAGAGCAAAATCACGCTGCCATCGTTCAAATCGATCCGGCACCCCACAATCAGCCGTACGCCCGCCTGCTTGGCCGCCTCATGCGCCCTTACGATTCCAGCCAGACTGTTGCGGTCGGCGATGGCAAGACAGTCAATGCCCAGAATGGCGGCCTGTTGGAATAATTCCTCGCAGGAACTCGCCCCGCGCAAAAAACTGAAATGCGAGGCGCATTGCAATTCGGTATATTTCATCACCCGAAAATCCCATGCATGAACCAATCATGCGCGCCCGTGTTGGCATCCTCGCCATCGCCGGCGCGGAAGATCCAAAAGCGCGAGCCGGCTTCATTTTCCACCCGGAAATAATCGCGCACGGCGGCCAATTCGGCGTCGCGTTTCCACCATTCGCCAAAGATACGTTCGGGCCCATCGGCACAGCGCACCCGATGCCGCACGCCGCGCCAACGAAAACTGACCGGCGGATGATCGGGCAGAGGGGCGATGGTTTCGATCCGTTCGGGCGGTGTGAGCAAGCGCGGCGGACGCGGCCAATGATCGGGCCAACCAGCCTTGGTGGCGGGTGCGAGAGCGGCGATGCGCACGGTGCTGCGTTCGGGCACATCGCTGGCCACCGGGGCCATGCGGTAAATATGTTCGGCGCCCAGGCGATTGCCCAGAATATCGATCAGCCCGGTGATGTCGGGTTCCGCGGGTGCGGCGAGATCGCTCAGACTTTGCCGTGCCACGAGCGGTTCGTGCCGCACGGCGACAAGCTGCATCAATTCGATGCCCAGGCCGGGATCGATGGTGTCGATTTTATCGCCCAGCAGCCGCGCCAAACGAACCGGATCACGCAATGGCGCCGCCGTGCCCACGCGAATGGTCTCGATCCGGCGATCCACGCGGTGCGCCAGCAGATCAAGCCGCCGCGCGCC
>JAJZHU010000330.1 GCA_021798375.1 Pseudomonadota bacterium
AGTGGCTCGATGCCGGGGTGTTGGCGCGGGAGCGGTGGCCGGGGTTTTGTGCCGCGTTGCGCGCGGTGCAGGCGCCGGATGGATCGGGGGACGGCAAGGCGCGCGAGCGGTTGGCCTATGACGAGTTGTTGGCGCATCAGATCGCCCTGGTCTGGCGGCGGCGGTTGGACCGGGCGCGCAAGGGCCGGGCGTTGTTGGGGGATGGGAGTTTGCGGGCGGAGGCGTTGCGGCGCTTTGGCTTTGAGATGACTCCCGGCCAGGTGAAGGCGTTGGCCGAGATCGACGCGGATTTGGCGGGGCCGCATCAGATGCGGCGGTTGTTGCAGGGCGATGTGGGGTCGGGGAAGACTCTGGTGGCGTTGCTGGCGATGTTGCGGGCGGTGGAGGCGGGATTTCAGGCGGTGCTGATGGCGCCCACCGAGGTGTTGGCGCAGCAGCACCACAAGTTGATTTCGCGGCTGGCGGATGTGCCGGTGGGGTTGCTGACGGGCAGCGTGAAGGGCAAGGCGCGGCGGCAACTGTTGGAGGCGGTTGACGATGGCAGTCTGCCGATCGTGATCGGGACCCATGCGTTATTCCAGGAACCGGTGAAATTTCAGCATTTGGCGTTGGTGGTAATCGACGAGCAGCATCGGTTCGGGGTTGAACAGCGGTTGGCGTTGGGGGCGAAGGGGGAGGCGGTGGATATGCTCTCGATGACCGCGACGCCGATTCCGCGCAGTTTGTTGCTCACGCGGTTTGGCGAGATGGAGGTGAGCCGGATCACCGACAAGCCGGTGGGGCGGCGGCGGATCGTCACCACCATCCATGCGTTCAGCAAAGTGGTCGATCTGGCCGAGGCGCTGGCGCGGCAGATCGCCGAGGGGGCGCGGGTTTATTGGGTGTGTCCGTTGGTGGCGGAAAACGAGGAACTGGATCTGGCCGCCGCCGAGGCGCGGTTCGCGCAATTGCGGGAACGGTTCGGCGATCTGGTGGGGATGGCGCACGGTCAGATGGATGGCGCTTTGCGCGATGCGGCGCTGGCGGATTTTGCCGCCGGGCGGACCAGGATTTTGGTGGCCACCACGGTGATCGAGGTGGGGGTGGATGTGCCCGAGGCAACCATCATGGTGGTGGAACATGCCGAGCGGTTTGGTCTGGCGCAGTTGCACCAGTTGCGCGGCCGGGTGGGGCGGGGGCGTGAGCAGAGCTATTGTTTGTTGTTGCATCCGGATCAGATCGGCCACACGGCGCGGGCCAGATTGGGATTTCTGCGTGACACCGATGACGGGTTTGTGATTGCCGACGAGGATTTCCGGCTGCGCGGGGCGGGAGAATTATTGGGCACACGGCAATCGGGGGAGGCACTGTATCGGCTGGCATCGCACGAGCATCACGAGCGGCTGTTGCCGATGGCGCGGAAGGAAGCGGAAATTATTTTGGAGGAACACCCCGATCTGGCGGGGGCGCGCGGCGAGGCGGTGAAATTACTGCTGGGAATTTTCGAGCGCGGGGCGGCGTTGCGGACGTTGCGGGCGGGGTAGAATTACGCCTCGGATTTGGTGCCGAATTTATAGACGGTGGCGGCCAGGATGGCGAATCCCATCATCACCAACGGGATGCTTTGCACGCCCCAGCGGTTGACCAGCAGTGCGGCGACGAAGCTGGAGAGGGCGCAGAAGCTCATTTGGCCGGTGGTGAGCAAGGCGCCGATCAGGCCGGCGATTTGGGGAAAATGGGTGAGCGCGCCGCGTGTGGCGGCGGGATTGACCAGACCGTTGCCGAAGGTGGCGAGCACGAGCGCCATCATGGTGATGGGCAGGCTGGTGTGGCGGGTGAAAAATGTGAGGGCGATGATGGCGGGGCCGGCGAGGCAGCAGGCAAGGCCAGTGGCGATCAGATGGCGACCGGCAACGCGGGTGGCCAGACGGCCCGAGGTGAAGGCACCCGCGACGATGCCCGCGGCGGTGAGCGCGAACAGCAGGGCGAATTGATAGCGGCTGATGTGAAAGAAGCCGATCAGCAGCAGTGACGAACTGGCGATGTAGGCGAACACCGAACTGAAGCTGATGCCGTAAACGGCCACATGGGCCAAGGCATTGGGGTGCCGCCACAGGGTCTGGATGGCGGATTTCAGGTTGGCCTCGGTGCGGGCCGCGTGATTCGGATGGGTTTCGGGCAGGAATAGCCAGACCAACCCCCAGGTGAGGGCGCCAAGGGTTGCCAGCACGCCGTAGATGCCGCGCCAGCCGGTGACGCCGAGCAGAAGCGCGCCCAGGCTGGGGGCGATCATCGGGGCGGTGTTGACGACCATGGCGAGGATGCTGAGGCGGCTGCCGAGTTTGGGGCCGTTGAATTTGTCGCGCACGATGGCGAAGGCGAGGCTGGTGCCGGCGCCGGCACCCGAGCCTTGGAAGAAGCGGCCGGCCAGCAGCCAGCCCATGGTGGGGGCGAATGTACACAGCCATCCGGCCGCGGTGAACAGACCCAGACCCAGATAGAGGGCGGGTTTGCGTCCCACCCGGTCGGACAGGGCGCCGTAAAACAGCGGGGTGAAGGCGAAACCGGCCATGAAGACCGAGAGCATTAATTCTTGGTCGCGTGCGGTGCCGCCCAGGGTGGTTTGGATCGCTCCCATGGCGGGCAGGCCCATGTCGATCGAGAGGGGCGGGAACGACGACATGATGGCCAGCAGGGCCATTATCCACAGGGCGCGCATGGGGAGCCTTTATGGGCGAGGCATAAAAAAGCGGAGCCAGTTGCCTGGCGCCGCTTTTTATCTGAGTTAGACTTCGTCCGGGCTGGGCGGGGTGACAACGATGTCGCCGGCGATGGCGTCGTCATCGTCTTCCAGATCCGAGGTGTCCTCGAGCACATCCTCGTCGTCGTCGTCGGCCACTTCAACCTCGACGTCGGCTTCCTCGATGCCGGGGATCACCTTTTTGGGGCGCTTGTCTTCGGGCACGTTGCCACCCATCACGCGGCGGCCGCGCGGTTGTTCGGGGGGTTGTTCCGTGTTGCATTTCGGGCAAACGGCGGGGGTTTTGCACAGATCATAG
>JAJZHU010000040.1 GCA_021798375.1 Pseudomonadota bacterium
GTGGTTGAAATGTCATCATCCAGATGTGTTCTGTGCTGCTCTGTTGAATTCGCAACCGATGGGTTTTTATGCGCCCGCGCAAATCGTGCGCGATGCCCGCGATCATGGGATCGAGGTGCGGCCGGTGTGCGTGAATGCCTCGCGCTGGGATTGCACGTTGGAAGCCGATGGATCGCGCTTTGCCGTGCGTCTGGGGCTGCGGTTGGTAAAGGGTTTTGCCAATGCCGATGCCGCTCGCCTGTGTGCCATGCGCGGCGAGCGGGATTTTGCCACGCTTGACGATGTGTGGCGGCGCACCGCCATCAATGCCGCGAGTTTGGTTATTCTGGCTGAAGCCGATGCGTTTTTGCCGGCGTTCAAGCTTGCCCGGCGCGAGGCATTGTGGGCGATCAAGGCGCTGCGCGACGAACCGCTGCCCTTGTTCGCCGCCGCCGCGCGCGCCGAACAGCAAGAACCGCGGATCGCCCTGCGCGCCCAAAGCGAGGGCAGCGAAGTGGTGGAGGATTACATCGCCACGGGGTTGAGCCTGCGCCGCCATCCGCTGGAATTTTTGCGCGCGGAACTGGCTGTGTTGAAAATCTCTCCCTGTTCCGTGCTGCAAACGGCAAAAGACGGCATGAATCTGGGTTTGGCTGGTCTGGTGTTGATGCGTCAACGCCCTGGCACCGCGCGCGGGGTAATGTTCATCACGCTGGAGGATGAAACCGGCATCGCCAATCTGGTGATCTGGCCGCAGCTTTACGAAGCCGAACGGCGGGTGATCCACACCGCCCAATTGCTGATGGTGCGTGGTTATGTGCAGCGCGAGGGCGATGTTGTGCATGTGATTGCACGTAAGCTGGAAGATTTTTCGGCGGCGCTGGGGCGGATTGGGGAAGGGGAGGTAATGGGGGTGAGGTCGCGGGATTTTCGCTAATAGCTTTCCACCCCCAACTTTCCGTCAGGCGGAATTTTTCCTGATTCCGATTGCCCTGCGGTTGCCGCAGGTTCAATCTTGCCGGCAACGGAAAGCAGGAAATAACATTGTTCACATTCGCCGATGGCCGCCGCAAAGTCGGGGTCTTTGTAAAAACCGACAGTCCGCAGGTGGTTGAAATTCTGGGATTGTGCGATCTGGATTTTGCGGTGCTGGACGCTGAACACGCCCCGTTCGACCGGCGCACCATGGATCGGATGTTGTTTGCCGCGCGCGCCATTGGCTTGCCGATGTTGGTGCGCATCCCCGATCATCACGACGCCACCATTCTGTCGGTGCTCGATATGGGGGCCGGCGGTATCGTGGTGCCGCATGTGGACAGCGCCGCGGATGCAGGCAACGTGTTGGCGGCGGCGCGGTTTGTCGGCGGGCGGCGCGGAATTTCACTGTCCGCCCGCTTTGGTGGTTACGGCACCCGTTCCCGCGATGCCGCCATCGCCGAGGCGGATCGCAGCCTGGTGGTGTGCCAGATCGAAAGTAGTGCCGCCGTGGCGGCGGTCGAGGAGATCGCCGCGGTGCCGGGATTGGGCGGATTATTGATCGGCCGTGCCGATTTGGCGCTTTGCCTGGGGCTCGCCGGTCCACGGCATCCTGATGTGATGGCGGCGGTGGATCGCATCATTGCCGCCGCGCGTCCGCATGATCTGCCGGTCCTGGTCGCCTGTGGCGGCGATGCGGAGTTGGGCGAATTCGCGGCCCTTGGCGCCCATGGCTTCATTGTTGGATCCGATCAGTCCTTGTTGCGCAACGCAGGCAGCAAATTGCGCGGCGTGCTTAACGCCGTAGCACTCCAGGGAGTTTAACGATGCAAAGACCTTTCCGCCGCGCTTCGGTTGCCGATCACAGCATGGCCCGGCCTGATTTTATCGAGGACGATGGCGCACCAACCTGGATCACCCGTGGCGCCAATTTCGTGATCGCTATCACCCGTGCCCGCGCCGGCACCCGATTGGCGGTAAGCGGTGTGCCAGACGAGCATTTTGTGCTGCTGCCCGACGCCGGTGCGCGCATCCTGCTGGATGGAAAGGCAACCGAAATCCCGGCAAATCATCTGTTGATCGTGCCGCCGGGTAACGCCGAATTGGTCGCCGCCGGTCCTGGTCTGGTGGTGCGATGTTTTTGCGCGCGCACGCGTGATTTGCTGGCCCGCGCCGGCAATGCCTCCGCCTATGCAGACCCGTGCCCGCAGGTCGCGCCGATCGTCGATGGGCCGCCGCCGGTTGGCGGTTTCGCGTTGAAATCATATGATTTGGCGGCTGGATTGGCCGAGGGCGACAAGACGCGGGTTTACCGATCGTCCAACCTGATGATCAACATTCTGCGCGAACGTCACGAGGCGCGGGACCCCAGAGGGATGTCGCCGCATTCCCACGCTGATTTCGAGCAGGGTTCGATCACCCTGCGCGGCCTGCATGTGCATCATTTGCGCACTCCCTGGGTGCCGGACATGAGCGTCTGGCGGCCGGATGAGGCGGTCGAGGTCGGTTGCCCCTCGGTGACGGTCATTCCGCCGCAGATCATCCACACCACCCGCAATTTGGGCGATGGGCCGGCGTTGCTGGTGGATCTGTTCTGCCCGCCGCGCGCCGATTTCATGGGCAGGCCGGGCATGGTGCGCAATGCGGCCGAATATCCGCTGTCCCCCGATTTCGGAGATATGCCATGATCGACCGGTTGGAAAAGGCGCTGATCCGCAGCGAGATCGAAGCCCTGAACGCCGAGTTCGCCTATCTGATCGACCATGATCTGTCGGATCATGTGGCCGATTTGTTCACCGAAAACGGCAGTTATGGCAGGGCCACGGGCGAACGCAGCACCGGGCGGCAGGCTTTGCGTGAGGTTTACGCCGTTCGCGCCGCGCGCGGCGCCCGCACCGCACGGCACATATTCACCAATCTTCGTTTGGATTACGAGAGCGATGTCATCGTGCACGGCACGGTCTTGCTGGTGCTGTTCGCCGAGGACGGCGCGCCGCCGCATCTGGCCGAGGTCAATCTGGTATCGGAATACGAGGATATTTACGAACGCGGCACAGACGGGGTGTGGCGCTTTGCCTCTCGCACCGTGGCCAATCTGTTCAAACACCGCGACGGCAAGCCGCTGGTGCTGCCTCTTGGCAAAGATCAAGCCGTATCATAGGGAAACAAGGTCGTGGCAAATAATCGGCAACTGATGTTCGGGTGTGTGTCGCATTCGCCCATTATCGTGGTGCGCAAACATATGCCACAGGTGGAACCGCGCCTGATCGCCGATTGCGCCGCCTTCCGCGCGCGTGTCGAGGCATTCAACCCCGATCATATCGTGATGTTCTCGAATGATCATTTCGCCAGCTTTCATTATTCCAACATGCCGGCGTTTTGTGTCGGCACGCATTGCGAGGCGGTGGACGATGTCGGTGGAACGCCGGGGAAAATTCCGGTGCCCGAGAAGGACGCCATGGCGCTGGCTGAATATTTGCGCAAAGAGCATTTCGACACGGCGATCTCCTATCTTATGCGGGTCGATCACGGCTTTTCCCAACCGCTCAAGCGTCTGCTGGGCGGCATCGACCGCTGGCCGTTGATCCCCGTCTTTATTTCCGCCTTCACCCGGCCGTTTGTATCGTTCAGCCGCGCGCGGCTTTTGGGCGAGGCGGTGGGCCGCTTTATCGCCACATCGGGCAAGCGGGTGCTGATCATGGGCAGCGGCGGCCTGTCGCACCATCCCGAACATTATTATCCGATGCGCGAGAATGCATCTCCCGCTGTTTATGGCTGGCAACTTGATGGCGAGGCCGGCGGCACCATGACCAAGGAGCAATGGTTTACACGTCTGTTGACCATGCATCTTGAAGGCGCCGACGCCATCGTTGCCGGCACCCGCACCGTGGCGGATATGCGCCTCAACGCCGATTTCGACCAGCAGGTGCTGGATTACATCACCTCGGGGGAACTGGTGCCGATGGATGATTGGAACCATCTGGAAATCGTCGCCAAGGCCGGGGTTGGCGCGCTGGAGATTTTGAACTGGATCGCTGCCCGTGCGGCTTATCGCGCGGCGGGCGGTGGTGCTGTGACGGCAAGTTACGATCTGGTGCCCGATTACGCCGTCGGTTACGCACTGGCCCAGAGCGTTGCGCAATAAATTTCGATCTCCATGCAAATCTGTCGATAGCAGCTATATCATCTTTAAATACCCCCCTTAAGCCCTTCGTTTTTCCCTACCGAGGAAGCCCATGGCCAGACTAGCCTACCCGAATATCGATCGCCCGGAGTTGCAACCCCTGGTGGCTGAAATCATCGCCGCTCGCGGCAGTGTTTTGCATCTTTATCGGATGCTGCTGCATAATCCGGCAATTGCCGAAGGCTGGCTGCGTCTGCTATCGGCGGTCCGCGGTGGCTGTTCGCTGCCGGGAGCGTTGCGCGAATTGATCATCATGCGCGTGGCGGTGCTGAATGGCGCGCCTTACGAAGCCGATCAGCATCGGCACATCGCCCTTGCCGAAGGCGTGAGTTTGGGGCAACTCGAAGCACTGCAGGGCTGGGAGAATTCGGTGCTGTTCGATCCAACGCAACGCGCGGTGCTGGCGCTCACCGATGCCATGACACGTCATGTGCAAGTGGCGGACGGCGTTTTCAACGAGGCCCGCAAGTGGTTTGACGAGGCGGTTGTGGTGGAAATGGTAACGACGATCGCCGCCTATAACATGGTCTCGCGCGTTTTAGAGGCGTTGCAGATCCACGGCGACGACCGCCCGGGCCTATTACATGATAGAAAGAACCAGCATGTCTGAAAAACAGACCACCGCCACGATGATCGCAAGATCGCTGATCGACCATGGGGTCGATACGATGTTCGGCATCCCCGGCGCGCATATGTACGACTTCAACGACGCGCTGTATCAATATCGCCACGCCTTGCGCTTTATCCACACCCGCCACGAGCAAGGTGCTGGTTACATGGCCTATGGCTATGCCAAATCGACCGGCAAGGTGGGGGCTTATACCGTGGTGCCGGGGCCAGGCGTGCTTAACGCGGGTGCCGCGCTTTGCACGGCCTATGGCGCCAATGCGCCGGTGCTGTGCGTTACGGGCAATATCATGGCCGACCTGATCGGCAAGGGGCGCGGGCAGTTGCATGAATTGCCCGATCAACTGGCCACCTTGCGCGGTCTGACCAAGGGCGCCGAACGCATCAATCACCCCAGCGAAGTCTCGGCGGTGATGGCGCGGGCCTTCACCAACATGCGATCGGGCCGCCAAGGGCCGGTGGCGGTGGAGGCGCCGTGGGACGTATTCGGTATCCGCGCCGTGCCGGGCGCGCTTGTGGTGGGGCAGGCGGAACCGCCGCCGGTGGCCGATCCCGATGCGCTGGCGGCGGCGGTTGCCTTGATCGCGCGGGCGAAAAATCCGTTGATCATGGTGGGCGGCGGCGCTGTTCACGCCGGTGCCGCAATCGCCGCCTTGTCGCGATTGCTGCAAGCGCCGGTAACCGCCCATCGCAGCGGCAAGGGCATCATCGCCGACGACGATCCCTATGCATTGTCGATGGTTGCCGCGTATGAATATTGGAAGAATACCGATTTGTTGATCGGCATCGGCAGCCGTCTGGAATTGCAACATATGCGCTGGCGCTGGCTGCCGCCGGGTCTGAAGACGATACGCATCGACATCGACCCGACCGAGATGGTGCGCTTGCCGCCGCATGTCGGCGTGGTTGCCGATGCGCTGACGGGGACGCGGGCGCTGGTCGATGCCCTTGACGGTGTGAGCGCATTCGCCAACCGGCGCGAGGAATTTTTGGCGATCAAGGCGCGGGCGAAGGTGGCCATTTCGGGTTTGCAACCGCAAATGGCCTATCTGGAGGCCATCCGCGATGTGTTGCCGCGCGACGGATTTTTCGTCGAGGAAGTAAGCCAGATGGGTTTCACCGCCCGGCTGGGCTTTCCGGTCTATGCGCCGCGTCAATATGTCACCTGCGGCTATCAGGATAATCTTGGTTTTGGCTATAACACCGCGCTTGGCGTCAAGGTTGCCAATCCGGACAAGGCGGTGGTGTCGATTTCGGGCGACGGCGGTTTTCTGTTCGGCTTGCAGGAAATGGCGACCGCGGTGCATCACCGCATCAATGTCGTCGCCATCGTGTTCAACAACAACGCCTTCGGCAACGTGCGGCGCGATCAGCAACAGAATTATCAGGGCCGCTACATTGGCGCCGATCTGACCAATCCGGATTTTCTGCGCCTGGGTGAAAGTTTTGGCCTCGCTTCGTTCAGAGCCACGACAGCGAACGAGTGCACGCGGGTATTGGCCGAGGCGCTGGCGCTGGATGTGCCTTGTCTGATCGAAGTGCCGGTCGAAACCGGGTCCGAAACCTCGCCTTGGCCGTTTATTCATCCGGCCCGGCCGGACTGATAGAGGATTCCAGCGCGGCAACGATCGACCGCGCGGTTTCCACCAGGATGGGCAGATGGCGGTCGATGGTTGCGCGCGTCATCGACCGTCCAAACGTGGTCATACCCAATGCCGCGATGGCGGTGCCGTCGCGCAACAGCGGAACCGCAAGTGTTGCGCTGCCGCGGGTATGTCCGGGTTGCCGCACGGCGTAACCATCGGCCCGGACGCGAACCATTTCCTGGCGCACCCAGCCAAGGGTTTGATCGGCGCCCGCCAGTGCTTCAAGCATCGAGCGCCGTTCGGCCTCGGAACAGAAGGCGAGATAGACCTGGCCCATCGCCGAATCGAACAATCCCAAGCGATGCCCCAGCGTGGTGGTCTGAACCGCCAGCGGGCTGTAGGGCATGGTGGAAAATTGCACCACGATGGCATCCTGATCGGGCATCCCCAGCGCCAGCGGCCACTTGATCTGTTTGGTGATTTTCAATGCAATGGGGCGCCCGGCATCGATCAGCCGCGCATATTCGGTGTAACCGGCGTCGAGTTCGCGGATTTTGGCGGCGAGGCGGTAGGTTCCGGCGGGTTCCTCGGCGCGGACATATCCCTCGCCGATCAATGTCGCCAGCAAGCGCCACAGCGTCGGCTTGGGCAGGCGGGTGGCATTATGCAGATCGTGCAATGTCCAGACCGGGCGCTGGTTCATCGTGCGCAGCAAATTAAGCGCGCGCACCACGGCACGGATGGTTTCGTTCTTTGTTTTGTCGGGCATCGATCAAATCGGCCTTTCTAAACGGCGCGTTTCCGAAACAACCAATCCGCGGCGATCAAGCTCGCCAACGCCAATGCGGCCATCGGCAAATATTGCGGCAACAGCGACATGAAACTCGGATGTTGGAGAAAGCTGCTGCGGATGACCACGAGGGCGTAGCGCAACGGGTTGATTAAGGTAAGATATTGGATGATTACCGGCATGTTGGAAATCGGCGTGGCGAAACCGGAAAGAATAATCGAAGGCACCATGAATAAAAATGCGCCGAGAAGCGCCTGCTGCTGCGTGGCCGCGATCGATGAGATCATCAAACCGATGCCTGTGATCGCCAGCACGAACAACAGCAAGCCCAGATAAAGCTGCAACAATCCGCCATACAGCGGCACTTTGAACCAAAAGACCGTGGCGAGGATGATAACGCTTCCCTCGATCACCCCGATCAACAAGCCGGGGATACTCTTGCCGAGCAGAATATCGAGAGGGCGCATTGGCGTCACCAAAATCTGGTCGAAGGTGCCTGCCTCGCGCTCCCGCGCCACCGAGAGGCCTACCACCAGCAAGGTGACAACCTGGGTCAACAGCGCCACGATTCCCGGAATGATGAACCACCGCGAATCAAGATTCTGATTGAACAGCGCGCGCGGAACAATCTCGGCCAGGGGCGGCGGCGCCCCGTGGGCGGTGGCCCAGGTTCGGCTGTAATTCATCAAGATGGTGTTGGCATAGCCAAGGATCAGCAACGCCGTGTTTGAATTGCGGCCATCGACGATGACCTGCACCGGCGCCGGTTGGTGGGTGAGCAGGTCGCGGCTGAAACGTGGATCTATCACCAGCACCATTTCGACCTGCCGGGAGTCGATCAACGATTTGATCTGATTGTCGCTGTTCAGCACGGCAAATTTCTCGAACGCCGCTGAGTTGGTAAAATGAGCCACCAAATCCAGCGAGGCAGTGCCGCGATCCTGGTTATATACCGCAAAGGGAACGTGATTGAGATTGAAAGTGGCCGCATAGCCAAACACGAGAAGCTGTACCAACGGCGGCCCCACCAAAACCATGCGGCTTTTCGCATCGCGCAGGATGGCAAGGAATTCTTTGATGATCAGGGCCAGAACGCGATGATACATGGGATCAATCCAGCCGTTTGCGGGCGGCAAGCCGTGCCGCGCCAAGAAAGACGATGGCCATCACCACCAGGGCGAGGAAATTGGGCAGTATGACCGACCAGACCGTGCCGGCAAGAAACAGGCTTTGCAGGATGGCCACGAAATAGCGTGCGGCGACGATATGGGTAAAGACCTTGATCGGCCACGGCATACTGCCGATATCGAAGATGAAGCCGGAGAGAATAAAGGCGGGCAGGAAGGTGGTGATGATCGCGATCTGTCCGGCAACGAACTGGTTTTTGGCGATGGTCGAGATCAGCAGCCCCATGCCCAGCGAGGCCAGCATGAACAGGCTGGCGGAAAGGGTAAGGACCAGAATCGAACCATGCAGCGGCACATGGAATAAAAACACCGCGATGATCACCGCGACCACCATGCCGCCCAAGCCAAGAAAAAAATACGGCAGCACCTTGGAAATCAGGATTTCGAGCATGGTGACGCGCGTGACCATCAGCGCCTCCATCGTGCCGCGTTCCCATTCGCGCGCGATCACCAGCGCCGTCAGCAGCGCGCCGGTGAGCGTCATGATAACCGCGATCAGGCCCGGCACCAGATAGTCACGGCTGCTGACCGCCGGATTGAACCAGATGCGCGGCTCGATGGCGATCGGGATCGGGTCTTTGGCGCCGGATGCGGCCAACTGGCTGGAACGCCATATGGCCCAACTTTGCTGAACGTAATTTTCGATGATGCGCGCGTTATTGGCATCGACGCCGTTTACATAAACACCGATGGAAGGGTCTTGCCCGGCCGCGAGGCGGCGGGCAAAATCGCTTTGCAGCCAGACAAAACCGTCGATTTTTTCCTGCGCGAGGGCGGTTTGGGCGGCATCGGCGGTGGAGAAAACGCGCGGATCGAAATAGACCGAGTTGCTGAATTCCGTGGTGAAGCTCGACGCCGCCGCGCTTGGTTGCTCGACCGCGATGCCGAGTTTGATGTGCCTGGCGTCGAGCGAAACGCCATAACCGAACAGCAGCAGCAAAATGGCAGGCAGCAAAAAGGCGATGGCGATCGAGGATGGGTCGCGTAGAATCTGTAGGCTTTCCTTGCGGATCAGGCCGCGCAGCCGCATTACCACACCGGCTTTCATGCCTGCCTCGCAAGCGCCGCGATTTGCGCGTCATTGGCTTCGATCAAGGCGATAAAGGCATCTTCCATGGTGGGATTGGGATGGCTTTCGTCGCGGCAATGATCCTTGAGCTGTTCCGATGTGCCTTCGGCCAGAATGCGGCCTTGCCCCATGATCACCAGGCGGTCGCAATATTCCGCCTCGTCCATGAAATGCGTGGTGACCAGAACGGTGACGCCGTGATCGGCCAACCCATTGATCCGCTGCCAGAATTCGCGCCGGGCCAGCGGGTCCACGCCGGAGGTGGGTTCATCCAGGAACAGAATTTCGGGTTCGTGCATCAAGGCGCAGGCAAGCGCCATGCGCTGCTTGAATCCAAGCGGCAGATCGCGGCTGGTGGCATCGCGAAAGGGCGTCAATTCGAACACCGAGAGCGCCCAATCGATGCGCTGGCGTCGCTTCTGGCCGGTAAGCCCATAGGCGGCGCTGAAGAAACGTAGATTCTGCATGACCGACAGATCGCCATAAAGCGAGAATTTCTGCGCCATGTAGCCAAGCTGCCCGCGCGCGGTCGCGGCGGCGTGGCTAAGATCGAAGCCGCCCACCCGCAATGTGCCGCTGGAGGCCAGCAAAAGTCCGCACAACATGCGGAAAGTGGTTGATTTCCCGGCCCCATTCGCCCCAAGCAAGCCAAAAATTTCGCCGCGCCGGACGGTGAAGCTGATGTCATCGACGGCAAGAAAATCGCCAAAACGCTTGATCAGATGTTTGACCTCGATCACGACATCGGCCGGTTGCGTCTGCGTGGAGGCGCGCGATGCGGGGTTCATGACGAGTGTCTTGGCGGGCGATTCCGCCATGGCCTTGATCTTTAATAAATCGATGAAGCGGTCTTCAAACCGCGGCGGCACGGGGATGACGACGGCATCCTTCAGCCCGGCTTCGCGCACCAGTTCGGGTTTCGCGTCGCGATCGAGCACAAGCCTTACGGATTCGCCCTGGATCACCGCATCGGTGACGCCCGCGCGCCCGGTTAATGCTGTTAGCGCCACCCGTTTCGACATGCCGGCCGCGCGCACCTGAAAGCTGCGTCCGGCCATGGATTTTGTAAAATCGCCGGGCGGGCCGGAGCCGATCAATTTGCCTTCGTGCAACAGCAGGACCTCGTCGCATTTTTCCGCTTCGTCGAGATAGGCGGTGGAAAGCAGCACGCTCATCCCCGCACCGCGCACCAGATGATCGACGATCGACCAGAGTTCTCGCCGCGAGACCGGATCGACCCCCACCGTCGGTTCATCGAGCAACAGCAGCCGCGGCGGGTGAATGAGCGTGCAGGCCAGCCCCAGCTTTTGTTTCATCCCGCCGGAAAGCTTGCCGGCCAGGCGGGTGGTGAATGCGGCGAGCCCGGTCATGTGCAATAATTCGCCGTAACGCGCGGCCCGGAGGCCGGAGGCCAGGCCTTGCAGATCGGCGTAGAGATCGAGATTTTCTTGCACCGTCAGGTCTTCATAAAGACCAAATCGCTGCGGCATGTAGGAGATCATGCCCTGAACGGCGAGCGGGTCGGCGGCAACATCGACGCCGAACACGCGGACCCCGCCGGAATCGACGCGCAACAACCCGGCAATCACCCGCATCAATGTGGTTTTACCCGCGCCGTCGGGGCCGATCAGTCCGGTAACCAAACCGGGGGTGGTGGTGGCACTGACCTGATCGAGCGCCACCACAACGCGTTTGGCGATGGAAAAGCGCCGGGTGACCTGATCCAGCACAAGCGGCGGATCAGACATTACCGGCTGCAAACGGCTTGCCCTTTTGCCGCGTGGTGCGCAAGATCGATGCTGACCGTGGCGGGCATTCCCAACCGGAGCTGATTATTGTCGTCGCACACATAAACGCGCAGTTGATAGACCAGTTCGGCCCGTAGGTCCGGCGTTTCGACATTCTGCGGCGTGAACTCGGCATTTGGCGACAGATAGCCGACCCAGCCGGAATAGATCTTGCCCGGGTAGGAATCGGTGGTGATGTTCACGGCCATGCCGGGCTTGATTTTGCCGACCGAAATTTCCGGCACATAGGCGCGTACCCACAGCGGATTGGTCAGCGCGATGGTGTAAACCGGGGTTTGTGGCGTGGCCATATCGCCGGTTTCCAGAATGCGCTCCTCGATAATGCCGTCGGACGGGGCGTAAAGCTTGGTATCCCGCAATTCCACCGCCGCCAGATTGGCGTTGGCGATTGCCGCGTCGTGTGCCGCTTGCGCCGCGGTAATGTCTTCCTTGCGCGGCCCTTCGACGGCCAGAACATAGGCCTGCTTCGCCGCTTCGTAATTTTGCCCGGCCTTGTCGCGCGCGGCCCTGGCGTCGTCGCGTTGCTGGCGGGTGGCGGCGTTGGTTTGGGTCAGAGTGGCGTAACGCCAATAATTCACGGCATCATTCTGATACTCAACGGCCAGTGCATCCATTTGCGCCTTTGCCTGTGCGATCTGCTCGGGGCGGGATCCGGCCAACAACGCCGCCAGAATCTGTTTTTGATTTTGCGCCTGAGCCATGGCCGCCGTCCATGAGGCCCGATAGCGTTGATTGTCCATCTCGGCGATCAATTGCCCTTTTCGAACGCGATCGCCTTCTTGAACCAACAGATTTGTCACGAAACCGCTGTCGTTGAACGCGGCTTGAGCTTCACGAATATCCACGTTGCCGTAAAGAGTCAGCCGGTTTGTAACCGGTTTGTGGGTGAGAAAATAGAAAATGGCGCCGCCGGCCAGCGCAAGGATAACCACGGCAAGAATGGCAATTCTTTTTCGTCGGTTCAACGTACGGGTGCCTTTGAATTTGGATATCGACGTGGCTGGCGATCGGCGAAAATTATTGCCGGCCCCACGCAAGCATTGAATTCACCCTATTCTGCCTTGGAGTATAAACAATGATGTACATCAAAGAATTTTGCGCGTCCAGAGAACGTCCGTAAAGAGCTACATC
>JAJZHU010000331.1 GCA_021798375.1 Pseudomonadota bacterium
CCTCCCATTCAAGAGTTGCCGCGGCACGCATCCCCGAAGCCCTGGTGAAACGCGCCATGGGACAATTCGACGATACCCGCGCCTATGAATGGAGCGCCCAGGCCGCGGCGACCGAAGAATATGACGACGGGTTGGTGCACAGCCACAACTGGGCGCGTAACTGAGCAAGGGTTAAGGCCGGCACGAGCCAAGGACCAAAAGAAAACGCGGGCGAGGGAAATTCTCTCGCCCGCTTTCGTTTGTGCCGCGCGGCTTGGGCCATTCCATTGACGCTTACCAGGCGATGGCGGTGGAAGCTTGTCTCTGCGGCGATCATGCTCTAGAGCACGTTCGGATCACGTTGAACCATATACGTGCGACGAACGTGCTCTAGCTTTTTGTTTTTACGCATGATTCACGCCTACGTGTTATTCAACCTGCGGCGATCATGCTCTAGCTTTTTGTTTTTACGCATGATTCACGCCTACGTGTTATGCAACCTGCGGCGATCATGCTCTAATTCCCCACCAATCCCGCCGCGAATTCTTCCGGCGAAAATGGGCGCAGGTCTTCCAGTTTTTCGCCCACGCCCACCGCGTGGATCGGCAGACCGAATTCTTCCGCCAATGCCACCACGACACCGCCGCGGGCGGAGCCATCGAGTTTGGTCACGATCAGGCCGGTGACATCGACCATTTCCTTGAACACGCGCACCTGCTGCACCGCGTTTTGGCCGGTGGTGGCATCAAGCACCAGGATCACCGAATGGGGTGCCGTGGGGTCTTGTTTGCGGATCACACGGATGATTTTGCGCAATTCTTCCATCAGCGCCGATTTATTGTGCAGGCGGCCGGCGGTATCGATCAGCAAGAGGTCGGCGCGCTCGTCGCGGGCATGTTTGATGGCCTCGAACGCCAGGCTGGCGGCGTCGGATTCGGGGGCGCCGGAGATGACCTTGACGCCCGAACGCTGGCCCCATACCTGAAGTTGTTCGACGGCGGCGGCGCGAAACGTGTCTCCGGCCACCATCATCGGGCGCAGCCCCAGGTCGCGATAAAATTGGCCGAGTTTGCCGATGGTGGTGGTTTTGCCGGTGCCGTTGACGCCCACCATCATCAGCACATGCGGGGCGTGGCCGGGGTCGATTGCCAAAGGCACGGCGACCGGGCCGAGGATTGCGGCGATTTCGGTGGCGAGGGTGGATTTGATCTCCTCGTCGGTGACTTCCTTGCCAAAGCGAGTGCGGCGAAAATTATCGATGATACGGGCCGCAACGCGCGGGCCAAGATCGGCGCCGATCAGCAATTCCTCAAGTTCGTCCAGCGCCGCGTCATCCAGCTTGCGCTTGGTAAAGACGTTGGTGATGCCCTCGGTGAGTTTCTGCGTGCTGCGGGAAAGCCCCTGTTTCAGGCGCGAAAAGAAGGAACCAAGTGCCATTTTATTTGCTTTCGGAAACGGTCGGGAAGTAAGGCACACGCCAAAATTTTTATCACAAAGGACTGGCAATCAAGCCGGAGGCGTCCGCGGCGGTTACAGACCATGAGGCAATTTTGCCGATCTCGGCGCCAACCAACCTTGTGGGGCAGAAATGTTCGCTGTGGCCGCCTGTTTCGGTTTCGGCCAGCACCTGGATGGTTTGGCCGACAAAGCCCTGGTGAAAATCCATCGCGTTACGTTCGCCTTGTTCACGCAGCAGTTTGGCACGCTCGCGGCGAAGTTTCATATCCACACTTGGCATTTTGGCAGCAGGCGTGCCGGGGCGCTCGGAATAGGGAAACACATGCAAATAGGGAATCCGCGCATCGCGGATAAAGGCGAGCGTATCCTCGAACATTTCGTCGGTCTCGGTGGGAAAACCGGCGATCAGATCGGCGCCAAAACCGAGACCAGGGCGCAGCGCGCGCGCGCGTTCGATGGTCGCCCAGGCTTCGTCGCGCGAGTGACGGCGCTTCATGCGCTTCAGGATCATGTCGTTGGCGGCTTGCAGGCTGAGATGCAGATGCGGCATCAGGCGCGGCTCGTCGGCGATCAGACGCCACAAATCCTCGTCGATGGCGTTGGGATCGAGCGAGGACAGGCGCAGGCGCGGCAGCTCGGGCACCAGCGCGAGCAAGCGCCGGATGGTTTGGCCCAGGGAAGGACTGCCGGGCAGATCGGGGCCATAGCTGGTCACGTCCACCCCGGTCAGCACCAATTCCCGATAGCCCGACGCGACCAGACTGCGGGCTTGATCGACGATGGCGCCAAGCGGGGCCGAACGGTTGGGGCCGCGGCCGAATGGGATGATGCAGAAGGTGCAACGGTGATCGCAGCCTTGCTGCACCTGCACGAAGGCGCGGGCGCGGCCGGCGAATTCCGTCACCAGATGGGCGGCGTTTTCGCGGGCTGCCATGATGTCGGACACGGCACTGCCGGCGCCATCTTGCCAATGTTCGGCCTTCAGCTTTTCCTCGTTGCCGAGCACGCGGGTGACGCCGGGGAGTTTGGCCCAACGATCGGGGTTGATCTGCGCGGCGCAACCGGTGACGACGATGCGGGCCTCGGGGTTGGCGCGATGAGCCTTGCGAATCGCCTGGCGAGCCTGGCGTTCGGCCTCCAACGTCACGGCGCAGGTGTTGACGACGATGGTGTCGGTAAGACCCAACGCATGGCCGCGCATCACCTCGGATTCATAGGTGTTGAGGCGACAGCCGAAGGTGAGGATTTCGAGACTCATGACACGGGGCCCAAGAGGGGCAGCGCCGCGAGTTCGATGCGACCCTGAAACACCATGGCGGTGGGGCCGGTCATCAGCACATGGTCGTTTGGGTCCCATTCGATCGACAGCACGCCGCCATCGAGGATCAACTCGGCGCTGCGGCCCGTAAGCCCGCGGCGATAGGCGTTGACCAGGGTAGCGCAGGCGCCGGAACCGCAGGCCAGGGTAAGGCCGGAGCCGCGTTCCCACACCCTCAGGCGGATGCGTTCGGGGGAGAGAATTTGCGCAAAGCCGATGTTGGCGCGCTGAGGGAACAACGGATCG
>JAJZHU010000041.1 GCA_021798375.1 Pseudomonadota bacterium
ACTTATCCATGGCTCCGCCGCACAAATCGTTCGGACAAACGACCCCAAGTGAGTTGATGACGACGTCACAAGGGTCAGTCTCTACGCGGTCTGGTATTAAAGAAGCAAAAAACGAAATTCTGATCTTCCTTAACTACCCCTCGCCGCGCCCCAACACCGCCATCAACTCGGCCCATTCCCGCTTGGAAAGCCCGCTTGCGGCCTGTTCCACCGCGTCCCCGGCCAGCATCCGCTTCACCGTCTCCAGCATCTGCGCCGACAGCGTCGCCGCCCCCAGCCGGTAATCGACAAACGCCTGATAGGTGGCGGGCACCCAGGCCTTCAACATTGCGATCATCGCCTCGGCATACACTCGGATTTCGTATTGCGCGTGGCTGTCCGCGCGCAGCGACAGAAAATGCAGCAAATTATGCAGATCCGTCTTCCAGTACCATTGCGTGTAATAATTCAGCGACAAATTCATCCGCGCCAATTCCCGCGCCAGCCCCTGCCGGCCCGGATCGATCGCGGTGCCATCGGCATTTTCATTGAGCATTTCGGCGTAATGATCGTAATTGCGCGCCGAATCCTCGCGCAGCAGATCGAGCACATGCGCCGCTTCCTCGCCCTGCAACACATCGCCGCGCCCCTGATGATTGGCGGTCGATTGCGCCGCCAACTGATCGGCGGCGGGGATATAAAACTCGCGGTCGAGCACCGAATAGCGCGCCGAATATTCGTTTACATTGGCGGTGCGATGGCGGATCCACTGCCGCGCCACAAAGATCGGCAGCTTTACATGAAACTTGATCTCGCACATCTCGAACGGGGTGGAATGGCGATGGCGGATCAGATAGCGGATCAACCCGGCGTCCTCGAGCGTGCGTTTGGTGCCCCGCCCATAAGACACCCGCGCCGCCTGCACGATGGCGCCGTCGTCGCCCATGTAATCGATCACCCGCACAAAACCATGATCCAACACCGGCGTGGGAGTGAACAGAATCTCCTCCAGCGCCGGCACCGTCACGCGGCGGGTGGTGGCACGTTGTTCGCGCTGGGCGGCGATATCCGCCAGTTGTTGTTCGGTCAGGGCCATGGATGCGTTCCTAGGGGGCGAGCTTTTGCATATTCTAGCCCACTGGTAATTTGCCGTCACCCCACCTATATCTATCCGCGTCAGCTTGCTGACTATGGTGATAAACGTTGTATGGAATAATCGTTGTGGACCCGGGGGCGGTACCCGGCGTCTCCACCATCCTGTTGGCGCAGGATAATATGGGGACGAAATAGGCTCGACACGCGTGGTAAAGATACAGCTTTTGCCCGGCATTGTACCGCCGTCATCGGGCTATTTTACAAGTGCCAACGATAACATCGAGGCATATGCTGTCGCTGCATAAGCGATAAGCGCGGTCCGGGGGGTACCGAGCAACAGAAACCCCCCACTTTCCGTCATTTTTTGCCGTAGGTTGCATCGTGATCGGGTGCGATGGTCAGCAATCGCATGAAATCCCCGTCCCGATAAGCGGTCGCCCGCCGCGATTGTGTGATGCGCAGCGAATATAACGCGGAAACCCCGGCGGGAGGCGTGATGCTCACGATCTTTTCCCACTTCAATCCGTTGTCGCGATAGATTTGGTTCCAACTCATCTGGCGCAGCTTCTTCAATGTTTCCAACGCCGAGTGCCGCTCGGGCTTTGGCAACGCCAGCAGGTTTTCCTGAAATACCGGATTGTTGAGATCAAGCCTGACCAAGCCATTCGTCTCAGATTTGGTCATTCAACGCTGCCAACACATGATCGGCTTCGTCATCAACCGGCGCATGGGCTTGCGCCCAAGCCAAGGCCTTTTCCAAATCCTCGGCAGCCTGGGGCTGTTGTAACCAACGCTCATTGTCCGGCACAACAGTCGCGGTGCGGATCAACCAGACGCCGGGCTCCCGCTCCTCGACCAGCACCTGTCGCCCGGCAAACTGCTTCCCCAGCGAGATTTGCCCGTTTGAGCCGATGACCTTGACGCCAACGGCTGTGGGTAATGCGCCCATTGCGACCTCCTGTGAGTTTCGGCACGATCGCACTATAGCACGAAAGTGATCGGCGCACTAAAATTATGTGCTGGAAGGACGGACGCGAGACGCGGTCTGGCGGGTACCGAGCGACAGCCCCCCACTTTTCCTCGGCACGCCCCTACAGCTTGCTATGATCTCGGCGGCGACTTCCCTGCTGCTGCCAACTTGGCGTCAAGAGCTGCTTTACGTTCGGACGCCAGCTTGGGCTTCACATAATAGTGGTCGAACATTTCCTCCAGCAAGTCGTAGGGCGGGCAACGCCCGCCATAAATTTAACACGGCGACCGGGTTCTCATAATCAAGGCTGAATAAATCCCGCCCAACGCTCGCTACCGTAATAAAAAACTGTCCGGAGTCGCCGCGCGGCCTATCTTATTCACGGGGTCTGGGGCCAATGGCCCCAGCCTTATTCTTCCTCTTACGCCTTCGCCATCCCCCGCAGCACATACTGCAAGATGCCGCCGTGCTTGTAATATTCCACCTCATCCATCGTATCGACCCGCGAGCGCAGATCGAGTGCGTCGGTGGTGCCGTTGGCGCGATGGATCAGCAGTTTCAGCGTCTGGCCCGGCACCATGTTTTCCAGCCCCAGGATGTCGATCACTTCGTCGCCTTTCAGCCCCAGCGTCTTGCGGTCCACGCCTTCGGGATAGAGCAAAGGCAGTACGCCCATGCCGACCAGGTTGGAGCGATGGATGCGCTCGAAGCTTTCCACCACCACGGCCTTGACGCCGAGCAGCATGGTGCCTTTGGCGGCCCAATCGCGCGAGCTGCCCATGCCGTATTCCTTGCCGCCGAACACCACCAGCGGAGTGTGACTGGCCTTGTAACGCGCGGCGGCGTCATAGATCGAAATCACTTCGCCCGAAGGATAATGCGTGGTCACGCCACCTTCGGTTCCCGGCGCCATTTCGTTCTTGATGCGGATGTTGGCAAAGGTGCCGCGCACCATCACTTCATCATTGCCGCGGCGCGAGCCATAGCTGTTGAAGTCGGCTTGCGAGACCTGGTGCTCGCTGAGATAGACGCCCGCGGGCGCCGATTTCTTGATCGAACCGGCCGGGCTGATGTGATCGGTGGTGATGTTGTCGCCCAGCACCGCCAGGATGCGCGCGCCCTTGATATCGCCGCGCGGCGCGGGGGTTTCGGTCATGCCGTCGAAATAGGGCGGGTTCTTCACATAGGTGGAGCTGCCCGACCATTTGTAGGTCTCGCTGCTGGTGTCCACGTCGATGGCTTGCCATTCCTTGGTGCCAAGGAACACTTCGCCGTAACGCTTTTGGAACTGTTCGCGGGTTACGGCCGAGGCGACCAGATCGGCGATTTCCTGGTTGGTCGGCCACACATCGCGCAGATAGACCGGCTGACCGTTGGTGCCGGTGCCAAGCGGAGCGGTGGTGATATCCACATTCATCGTGCCGAGCAGGGCATAGGCCACCACCAGCGGCGGCGAGGCGAGGTAGTTGGCGCGCACGTTCGGATGCACGCGGCCTTCAAAGTTGCGGTTGCCCGAAAGCACCGAAACGGCGATCAGCTTGTTGTTTTCGATGGTATCGACCAATCCGTCATCAAGCGGGCCGGAGTTGCCGATGCAGGTGGTGCAGCCATAGCCGACCAGGTTGAAGCCCATCGCGTCGAGATCGGCGGTCAGATTGGCCTTGTCGAGATATTCGGTGACGACCTGGCTGCCGGGGGCGAGCGAGGTTTTAACCCACGGCTTTACCTTCAGGCCCAAAGCGCGCGCCTTGCGGGCAACCAGCCCGGCGGCCACCAGCACGTAGGGATTCGAGGTGTTGGTGCAGGAGGTGATCGCCGCGATCACCACATCGCCGCTGCCGACCTGATAATCATGGCCGGCGACCGGGAATTTATGCTTGATCTGCGCGTCCGACAGGCCGTTGACCTTGGAAAGCTCGGTGTAAAGCGCGCTGGATGCGTCGCTCAGCGAGACGCGATCCTGCGGGCGCTTGGGGCCGGCCAGCGACGGCACCACGGTGGACAGATCGAGTTCGAGCGACGAGGTGAACACCGGATCCGGGGTGTTCGAATCGCGGAACATGCCCTGCGCCCGAAGATAGGCTTCGACCAGCGCGATACGATCTTCGTCGCGGCCGGTTTGGTGCAGATATTCAAGTGTGGCGGCATCGACCGGGAAGAAGCCGCAGGTGGCGCCATATTCGGGAGCCATGTTGGCGATGGTGGCGCGATCGGCCAGCGGCAGGGTATCCAGCGCGGAGCCATAGAATTCGACGAACTTGCCGACAACGCCCTTTTTGCGCAGCATCTGGGTCACGGTGAGCACCAAGTCGGTGGCGGTGGCGCCCTCCGGCATTTTGCCCACCAGTTTAAAGCCGATCACATCGGGGATCAGCATGGCGATGGGTTGACCCAGCATGGCGGCTTCGGCCTCGATGCCGCCCACGCCCCAGCCCAGCACGCCCATGCCGTTGACCATGGTGGTGTGGCTATCGGTGCCATAAAGCGTATCGGGATAGGCGAAGGTTTCACCGTCGTTGTCCCCGGTCCACACGGCTTGCGCCAGATATTCCAGATTGACCTGGTGGCAGATGCCCACGCCGGGCGGCACCACGCGGAAGTTCTTGAACGCGCCCTGGCCCCAGCGCAGGAAGTTATAGCGCTCGCCATTGCGCTCGAACTCGATTTTCACATTTTGCGCAAAAGCGTCGGGGGTGCCGAATTTATCGACCATCACCGAGTGATCGATCACCAGATCGACCGGAATCAGCGGGTTCACTTTTTGCGGGTCGCCGCCCAGCGCCTTGATGCCGTCGCGCATCGCCGCCAGATCGACCACGGCGGGAACGCCGGTGAAATCCTGCATCAGGATGCGCGCGGGTTTGAACGGCACTTCCTTGCTGCTTTTGCCTTCCTTCAACCAATCGGCCACGGCCTGGGCATCGGCCACGGTATAGGTGCCGCCGTTTTCAAAGCGCAGCACATTTTCCAGCAGCACTTTCAGGCTGACCGGCAGGCGCGACACGTCGCCGATCGTTTTGGCAGCCTCGGGGATCGAGAAATAATGAAAAGTCTTGCCCGCAATGGTGATGCTCTTGCGAGTCTTGAGGCTGTCGTGCCCGATCGAAGTCATGGGGAATTCGTCTCCAAAATGGCGTTTGCAATACGGCGTCGGCAAAGCGGCGCCAGGATTGGCATTATGGCGCCAGGAACGGCCCGGTTTAATCATGGTTGCAGTGCGGCGACAAGGACCGATGGCGGAATTTCGCGGTGCGAAGCGAGCAAAGATGGGTGGCTGGTATGATTGATCGGGTTCACTCGCCCGCGATCAGTTCCCTGATCCTGCCGATGTCGGGTTGTTCCATCACCCGGCGCGCCAGCCGGATGCAGTCGTTGATGTTGGAATGGCGCACCACCTGCTTCACCCTGGGCAGGGCGGAGGCGTTCATGCTGAAACTGCGCAACCCCAACCCCAGCAGCAGGCGGGTATAGCGCGGATTGGCGGCCATTTCGCCGCACACCGACACCGGCATATGCATCCGCAGCGCCGCCTCGGTGGCGAATTGCACCAGCCGCAACACCGCCGGATGCAGCGGGTCATAGAGCGGCGCCAAGGCGGTGTGGGCGCGATCGACGGCCAGGGTGTACATGGTTAAATCATTGGTGCCGATAGAGAAAAAATCGGCTTCGAGCGCCAGCGCGTCGGCGGCCAGGGCGGCGCCGGGGGTTTCAATCATCACCCCCAGCGGCGGCACGCGGTCGGGCAGTGGGTCGGCGCGCCGGCGCAAACGCCGGACCACGCGTTGATAGATCTCGCGCACTTCGCGCACTTCGCCGGCGTTGGTGATCATCGGCAACAGGATCCGCACCGGGCCGAACGCGCCGGCGCGCAGGATGGCGGCCAATTGCGTTTCAAGAACCTCGGGGTGTTGCAACAACATGCGGATGCCGCGCAGCCCCAGGGCGGGGTTTTGCTCGATTTGGCCGGATTGGATGGCGTCTGGCATCAACGAGGAAATGTCTTTCTCGCCGCCCCAATCCAGCACCCGGATGGTGACCGGATCGCCCGCCATGGCTTCCACCACGTTGCGATAGACCTCGGCCTGCTCGTCTTCATCGGGCGCGTGCATGCGGTTCATATAGATAAATTCGCTGCGCAACAGGCCGATGCCGGCCGCCCCCGCCTGCGCCAGCAGCGGCAGTTCCAGCGGCAATTCCAGATTGCCCTGCAATTCCACCGCTTCGCCATCGAGCGTTTCGGCCTTCAGCCCGCGCAATTTCGCCAGACGTCCGCGTTCGCGGGCATAGGCGGCCACCGCGCGTTTGGCACCGGCCAGCGAGGCGGACGAGGGTCGCAGGATCAATTTGCCGGCGGTGCCATCGACGATGACCGTGTCGCCCTTATGCGCGGCACTGGTGATGCCCGCCGCCCCCAACACCGAAGGGATGCCGAGCGCGCGCAACATCACCGCCGTGTGCCCATCGGCGCCACCTTCGGCGGTGATGATGCCGGCGATCTGACCGGGATTGAGCAACGCCGCTTCGGCCGGACGCAATTCCTCGATGATCAGAATGGCGCCCTTGGGCAGATTGGAAAAACTGCGAAAGGGCGTGCCGGTCAGATTGCGGATCACCCGCCTTGCGATCTCGCGCACCTCGTCGGCGGCGCGCGATGTGGCTTCGGGATTGGGCAGCGAGGCATGGAACCCCGCCGCGATCGCTTCGGCCTCGGCGGTCATCGCGGATTCGGCGCATTCCAGGGATTTTTCAATCCGCTCCCGCACCTGCCGCAGCAGACGCGAATTGCCCAGCATGTGCTGATAAGTGTCGATCAACGGGGAGATTTCTTGCTGGCTGTCCTCGGGCAACAAGCCGATGCGTTGCCGCAGTTTGAACAATTGCGCTTTTGCCTGCTCCACCGCGCGGTCCAGCCGCGCCAGTTCGGCATTGACGCCGCCCACCGGAATCAGCCGGGTCGAGATCTCAAACTGGGCCTCGTGGGCGGTGCAAATTTGCCCGATGGCCACGCCTTGGCCCACCGCGATGCCCGAAAAGCGCCGTTCCGCGCGCGCCCGCTGCTTCGCCGCGCCGCGTTTCGTTCCGGTCTTGTTTGATTCGGTCTTGTTGGGTTCAGTCCTGTTGGGTTCAGTCTTGCTCATGGAAGCCGGCTTCCACCAGGGCGGCGATGGCATCGAGCGCTTCCTTGGCGTCCCAGCCGGAGGCGCTGATTTCGATTTCGGAACCCAGGCCGGCCCCCAACATCATCAGCCCCATGATCGAACGCGCCGACACCGCTTCACCGTCGCCGCTGGTTTCGCAACGCTTTACATCAACCGAGGCGCTGTATTGTTCCGCCAATCCCACCAGCTTGGCCGCCGCGCGCGCGTGCAGGCCCCGGCGATTGCGGATCGGCAGCGTGCGACTTAAAACCAGCGGATCGCTTTCCAGACTCACAAGTATTTTCCCTGAAACCAAGTTCTTTGGGGACTCTGTTTTATTGGGAGGCGGTGAATTCTTGCCGCGTTATATTCTAACCGCAGGTTCCCGTCCCGGCGCAACGATGCAGCACTTCGGAGGCGGCGGCAATATATTTACGTCCGGCCGCCTCGGCCTGCGCCACGCATTCGGGCAGCGTGTTGCAGCCGCGAATCTTGGCCAATTTCACTAGCAGCGGCAAATTGAAACCGGCGATAACCTCGATGCCGGGACGTTCCATCATCGAAATCGCCAGATTGCTGGGCGTGCCGCCAAACATATCGGTGAGCAAGATCGTGCCGTCGCCGGTATCCACCGTGGCGATTGCCTCGCGGATTTCGTTGCGGCGCGCCTCGATGTCGTCGTCGGCGCCGATACAAATCGTCGCCACATTGCGCTGCGGGCCCACCACGTGTTCCATCGCCGCGCGAAATTCATCGGCCAGACGACCGTGAGTTACCAACACTATTCCGATCATTGTTTTATCTCAGGGCTCCTGTGCCTGATGCTATCGGCTGCATCGTCACTTTCATCCGAATGGTCAAGATGTCCGACCTTATCCTGTCCAAAAAATACCAACGGATTCTTACGCCCCAACGTGTGTCCCAATTCGCGGTGCATCACGCTTACGCCAATTCCAATCCCGTGGGCAGTGCCAAAAGACAGCGATCGCGCCAAACTCTCGGCGACATGCACCGAACGATGGCGTCCACCGGTGCAACCGATGGCGATGGTGGCATATTTCTTGCCCTCACGCACGAAGCGCGGCAGCAAAAACTGTAGAAAATCTGTCATTTTTTGCATAAATGGAGCGAAATCGGGATCGTCGGCCACAAATTGCGCCACATCCGCATCCAATCCCGTCCTGGGTCTTAAGATAGGGTCGTAGTACGGGTTGCGCAAGAAGCGAGCATCGAACACCATGTCGGCATCGCGTGGCAGACCTTTGGGAAACGCAAATGAGGTGATCGAGACGGTGAGCGTCTTGGCCGCCTTGTCGTTGAATTTGGTTTCCAACAGTTGCCGCAGGTCGGACAATTTCAAATCGGTGGTGTCGATCACCAGATCCGCGCCGCTGCGCAGCCGGTCGGTCAGGGCGCGTTCCAGCGCGATGGCCTCGGCCAGCCGCCCGCCGCGCGAGGCCAGTGGATGCCGCCGCCGCGTCTCGGTATAGCGGCCCAGCAGCGCGTTATCGTCGGCGGTCATGTAAAAGAATTCGAGTTCTACCCCCGCCAGCGCCTTCAGCCGGGCGATGGTGCCAAGCACCATGTCTTCATCGAACCCGCGCGAGCGCACATCGATGCCGATCGCCAGGCCGATACCTTGATTACCGGGTGTTTCAGGACCTTGCGACTGCTCGCGCACCAGGGTTTCGAGCATGTCGAGTGGCGGATTATCCATGGTTTCAAAGCCGATGTCCTCAAGCGTGCGCAGCGCACTGGCCTTGCCCGCCCCGGAAAGGCCGCTGACCAGCACCAGGCGCAGCAGGGGGAACTTCACGCGAAGGTTCCTTCCACCATGGTGCGGCGGCCCTGCACGCAATCCAACGCCCATTCCACCAGTTGCGCCGCCGAAGCCGCGCGCGGATCGATGGTAACAAGCGGCACGGCAAACTGCCCCCATCGTTGTGGCGCGGGCAAACGTTCCGGCACGCCCAGATTGACCGCCAACGCCACCAGCGCGCGCGATGTGTAATCCAGCCGCAACAGGCCCAAACCGCGGAGTTCCAACAGCCCGGCAAGGGCCGCCGGGGGGCTGGCCCAACCATCCTGCAGATCGACCCGGTCATCGGCCACCAGGGTGAAGCCGCGGTCGAGCAAGCGCAGCACGAGGTCGGATTTCCCCGACCCGCTGGGCCCTATCAGCACAACCGCAGCGCCCGCGCGGGCGATACATGATCCATGAATTTGCATTGCAACACAGTCTGCTGCGAGACGCCCGAAATGAAAAGAGGGCTTTGCGGACGCCTGCCGCTCCGCGCTCCCAAATCATTCGCATCCTGTCCGAACAACGCCCGCCAAGCCATTGGTCCTGCGGGCATCGTTGCAGACCAGCAATTATTTTTCGGCGAACGCCTTTTCGATCACATATTGGCCCGGTTTATGATTGTGGCCTTCAAGCCAGCCGCGCGCCTTCAGCATTTCCACCAACTCGGCCAGCATGTCCTCGCTGCCGCAGATCATCACGCGGTCAAGCTCCGGGTCGAATTCCGGCAGGCCGATATCGGTGAATAATTTGCCGGTTTCGATCAGTTCGGTCACGCGGCCGCGATTGACGAAATCCTCGCGCGTCACGGTGGGGTAATAGATCAGTTTCGCGGCCACCTGCTCGCCCAGGAAATCGTTCTTGGGCAATTCCTCGGTGATGAAATCGCGATAGGCCAGTTCATCCACCTGGCGGCAACCGTGCACCAGCACCAATTTTTCATAGTTATCATAGACATCCGGGTCGCGGATCAGGCTCATGAACGGGGCGAGGCCGGTGCCGGTGGAGAGGAAATACAAATTCCGCCCCGGCAGCATGTGGCTCAACAGCAGGGTTCCGGTTGCCTTGCGGCCCACCAACAGCGTATCGCCCACCTGGATGTTCTTCAGCCGCGAGGTCAACGGGCCGTCGGGCACCTTGATCGACAGAAATTCCATATGTTCTTCGTAATGGGCGCTGGCCACCGAATAGGCGCGCAGCAGCGGCTTGCCGTCCACCAGCAGGCCGATCATCACGAATTGGCCGCTGTCAAAACGAAAGGTGGGATCGCGCGACACCGTGAAGCTGAACAGGCGGTCGGTCCAATGATGTACCGAGAGCACGGTCTGGGCCGTCACATTTTTGGGCAACTCCACGGCGGGGCCGGCGGCGCCGCCTTCGGGCGCAGCCAGAGGAAGGGAGAGATCGGGGCGGTGCGTGGTCATATCTGGTCTCCGAAGGCGATGGGGGCGGGGTTACAAAATCCGGCCGTCCCGTCAAGTCTTGCCTGGTTAATATGCTGCAATGCAGCAATCGGGTCGAGGGAAGATTTTTCTTCTATCCTTGCCGCGGTTGCATCATCGGCCGCTCGCGTCCCAGCACGAAACACATGTTGGCGAAATCGAACAGGGGCCGGTTGCCGCCCGCCAGACCGTGATCGCCGTCTTCGATCACCGCCGCCCATTCGGGCGAAGCGATGGCGCGGCGATAGGCATCGTAATCGTCGAACCACATTTCCGACCAACCATCGTGGCTGACCGGCGGATAGGAACGCGAATCCGCCACCGGATGGTTTTGCACATAGCGCCGCACGCCCGGCACCTTGGCCGCAATAGCGCCATGCACATGCCGCCAATGCTGCAAAAATTCGGCCTCGGGCACGCCGGGGTGGCGCGAGGCCAGCCAAATCGCCTTGACCATCAAGGGGTTGGTTTTGCCTTCGAGCACCACATGTTCTGCCGCCACGGCGATCGGCATGTTTTCGTCGAACAAGGCGCGGCCGCCATGAACGCCGTGCAGATTATCCTCGGTGGCGGCGCGCCAGGCGGCGGTTTCATGCGCTTCGATCAGGGCGGGCACGCTGGCGGCCCATATGATCGAAGCACCGTCGTGGGTGGGTTTCGGATCATCCGCGTAAGCCGCAAGCAGCGTGTGATGCTGCACATAACCCAGCATCTTGTGCCCGGCGGAGACATGCAGCGCGCCATGCACCTCGAACCAATGCTGATGGCATTCGCCCAGCGAAATCTGCGGCCCGCGCGAAGCGACATATATGACTTTGAGCATCGATGTATTCCCTGGTAGTCCATTCGGCGATTCCGCCGTGTTGTCTGGATATATTGAGACAAATCGCCATCACGCAATAGGGGGCCGATCACTCTTCCTCGACGGCGTCGATTTCGATCAAATCCACGTCTTCGTCGGGCGGGAATAGCAGGGCGGTTTCGCTGGCATCGACGGCCTCGATCCCCTTCAATTTGCTCTGCACCACCCTGGCGCGGCGGCGTGCGCCTTCGATCGTGTTGCCCATGGTGCTGGCGTTTTTGGCGAGCTTGGCCAGCACGCCGTCCATGTTTACCATCTCGGTGCGGGTGGCGCCCAGCAAATGGCGGATTTCGCCGGTTTTTTGTTCCAGCGCCATGGTCATAAAGCCCAAATGGATGGTGCGCAGCATGGCCGGCAACAGCGACGGGCCAGAAATCAGCACCTTGTGCAGCCGGCCGATTTCCTCGATCAGGCCGGGAATGCGGGCGATTTCGGCGAACAACCCGTCGGTGGGCAGATAGAGCACGGCGAATTCCACCGTAACCGGCGGCAGGATGTATTTTTCCGAGATTTTCTTGGCTTCCAGCCGCAGACGCGCCTCCAGACCGCGTTTGGCCAGGCGCTCGGCTTCCGCGTCGCCGGTGGCGGCGGCATCCAACAGGCGTTCGTAATCTTCCAGCGGGAATTTGGAATCGATCGCCATCACCGGGCGGGTTTCGCCCTTCATCGGCATATGCACCACGAATTCCACCGCCTCGTCGCTGCTTTCGCGCAGTTTGCGGTTCATTTCATAGGCGCCGACCGGCAGCATATCGTCGAGCAACGCCTTCAACTGGGTCTCGCCCCAGCCGCCGCGCGTTTTCACATTGGAGAACACCCGGCGCAAATCGCCGATCTGTGCTGTCACGGCCTGCACGTCGCCCATGGCCTTTTGCACGGCGGTGAATTGATCGATCACGCGCTGAAAGCTGGATTCCATCTGTTTTTCCACCGCCAGATGCAGTTGCTCGTTCACCTGGCGCTCCAACTCGGCCAGTTTGGCG
>JAJZHU010000332.1 GCA_021798375.1 Pseudomonadota bacterium
TGTTTCCACCGATACGCCCGCCGACGCCGACATGGTGATCCTCAACACCTGCCACATCCGCGAAAAAGCCACCGAAAAAGTATTCTCGGAATTGGGCCGCCTGCGCGAGATCAAGGCCGAGCGCAAAAACGCCACCGGCGCCGACACGATATTGGCCGTGGCCGGTTGCGTGGCGCAGGCCGAAGGCGCCGAGATTCTCGCCCGTGCGCCTTATGTCGATCTGGTATTGGGGCCGCAGACCTATCATCGTCTGCCCGAAATGGTGGCGCGCGCGGCGCGGGCGGGCAAAGCTCAGATCGACACCGATTTCCCGGTTGAAACCAAATTCGATTTCCTGCCGGAATCGAACGCTCCACAGGGCATGACCGCCTTTCTTACCATCCAGGAAGGCTGCGACAAATTTTGTTCCTTCTGCGTGGTGCCTTACACGCGCGGGGCCGAGGCCAGCCGCCCCGTGGCGGGCATCATCGCCGAGGCCAGGCGTCAGGTTGCGTCGGGCGCGCGTGAGATCACCTTGCTGGGGCAGAATGTGAACGCCTGGCACGGCGAAGCGCCCGATGGCTCGGTTTGGGGGTTGGGGCGTCTGGCCCGTGCGCTGGCCGAGATCGATGGGCTGTGGCGCATCCGTTACACCACCTCGCACCCGGGCGACATGGACGACGAGCTGATCAAGGCCCACGGCGACGTGCCGGCCTTGATGCCTTTCCTGCATCTGCCGGTGCAATCGGGTTCCGATCGGATGTTGGCGGCGATGAACCGCCATCACACGGTGGCGCAATATCGCCGCGTGATCGATCGGTTGCGCGCCGTGCGCCCCGATCTGGCGCTGTCGTCGGATTTCATCGCCGGTCATCCGGGCGAGAGCGAGGAGGATCACCAGGCCACGCTGCAACTGATCCGCGATATCGGCTTCGCCCAGGCGTTCAGTTTTAAATACTCGCCGCGTCCCGGCACGCCCGCCGCCGGTGCGCCGCTGCAAATTGCCGAGGGCGTGAAGGATCGCCGCCTGCAAGAGATTCAAGAGTTGCTGCGCGATGAACAAACCAAGTTCAATCTGCGTTGTCAGGGCTTGAAGCTGCCGGTTTTGATCACCAATCCCGGCCGTCGCCCTGGGCAGATTGGCGGTCGCACGCCATATCTGCAACCGGTGCATCTGGAAGCCAGTCCAAGCCTGATCGGCACGGTCCAGAACGTGACGATCATCGAAGCTCACACCAATTCGCTCACAGGAACGCTCATCGACATACCCCAACCTGAAAGAGAGTGCGCTTGAACCAAATCATCACCCCGTCTGTTTCCTCCATGTCGTCCCGCGATCCCGGCCTGGCCCGGGGAGTGACGATGACATTTCACGACAATGCGTTGTTGCCGCTGTTGCTCGGCGATCATGATCGTTATCTGATCAAGCTGGAGCAAGGTTTCGGCGTCCGGCTGGCGTGCCGGGGCAATCGTATCAATGTTTCGGGGGACCCCACCAGGGTTGAAGCGGCGCAATCCGCCATTCATGGGCTGTGGCGACGGTTGGAGCGCGGCGAGCGTCTTTCCGGCGGCGATATCGAGGCGGCGATCAGGCTGGCCGAACCCGATATCGATCCGCGTTTGCCGTTGTCGGATCTGCCCGCCATCCAAACCCGCCGCGGCCCGATCGGGCCACGCTCGGCGGGTCAGGCGGCCTATATGGAGATGTTGTCCGGCCACGAAATGGTGTTCGGCATTGGTCCGGCCGGCACCGGCAAAACCTATCTGGCGGTGGCCCAGGCGGTGGCGATGCTGCAGGCGGGCAAGGTGGATCGCATTATCCTGTCGCGCCCCGCCGTGGAAGCGGGCGAGCGGCTGGGGTTTCTGCCCGGTGACATGAAGGAAAAAGTCGATCCTTATCTGCGCCCGCTTTACGACGCGCTGAACGACATGCTGCCGGGCGATAACATGACCAAGCGCATGACGACGGGCGAGATCGAAGTGGCGCCGCTGGCCTTCATGCGCGGCCGCACCCTGGCCCATGCGTTCGTGATCCTGGATGAAGCGCAAAACACCACGCCGGTGCAAATGAAGATGTTCCTCACCCGCATGGGCGAGGGCACGCGCATGGTGATCACCGGCGATCTCAGCCAGATCGATCTGCCGGCGGGCACGCGGTCGGGGCTGCGCGATGCGCTCGATACGCTGGAAGGCGTGGGCGGCATCGGTGTGGTGCGTTTCGACAAACGCGACGTGGTGCGTCACCCGCTGGTGGCGCGCATCGTTGACGCCTATGATCAGCGCGATACGGCGCGGCAAGACCATTCGCGCGATCATCAACACAAGCACCAGAATGGAAACGGGGACCAGAATGGAACCCCGAAGTAGTCGCTATGATTTGCCTTTAACGATCGAGATCCGCGATCCGGCGTGGAAACGCCTGGTTCCCCGTCCTGAATATTGGATCCGCCGGGCGTTCCAGGCGTTGCCGGATGCAACACCCGCCACCATCGTTTTGGCATCCGACCGCGAGGTGCGGCGGTTGAACGCGCAATTTCGCGGCAAGAACAAACCCACCAACGTGCTGACCTTCGAGCCGCAGCCGGGGCAGGCGGGGGATATGATTTTGGCCTTCGGCGTGGTGAAACGCGAGGCCGCCACGGCGCGCAAACGCCCGCAGCATCATCTGGCGCATCTTATTGTGCATGGGCTGTTGCATTTGGAGGGCTTTGAGCACGAGAGTGTGGCGGAAGCGCGTGAGATGGAACGATTGGAAACTTGGCTGCTGGCCCGCATCGGCGTGCCAAACCCCTGGAAACATTTATGATATATCATGTGAACCTGTTCGAGCGGCTGCGTTTTCTGCTGCGGCGCCGGGCGGGCGAGCATCGGTTGCGCGATGAAATCGCCGAATTGGTGCAAGAGGCCGAGGAAAGCCCCGAGCCGGGCACGGATTATGCCGAACTCGATCCGCAGGAACGCGCGCTGATCGCCAACGTGCTGCATCTGCGCCACACCACGGTGGATGATTTGATGAT
>JAJZHU010000333.1 GCA_021798375.1 Pseudomonadota bacterium
ATTCACCGACGGACGTTTGCCCGCCCGCATAGGCCGCATTACCGGCAATGTCTTGAATATACTGCCACGCCACCCGGCCCGAGCGGGCGCCGCGGGTGATCGACCATTCATTGGCGCGCGCAATCAAAATTTCATCCGCGATTTGAAGCCCCAACGCCTTCGCATAGCCCCTCACCATTTCGTGATAGGCATTCTGATCGCAGCCATGAAAGCCGATCCACAGTCCGAAACGGTCGGACAGCGAGAGTTTTTCCTCGATCGCCTCGTTTTCGTGGATGGCGGTGGCGCGTTCATTGTCGATCATGTCGCGCGGCATCAGATGGCGGCGGTTGCTGGTGGCGTAAAACAACACATTGGCCGGACGGCCGGAAATGCCGCCATCCAGCACGGATTTCAGCTCTTTATAGCCGCTGTCCTCGGATTCGAACGACAAATCATCGCAGAAGATCAGGCAACGGCGGGACTGGCCGCGCAATTGATCCAACAGCGCGCTCAGGGTCTCCAACTCGTCGCGATGGATCTCGATCAAGGCCAGGCTGCCGGGATAAGCGCGATTGGCTTCAGCGTGGGCAGCCTTGACCAACGACGATTTGCCCATGCCGCGCGCCCCCCACAACATGGCGCTGTTGGCCGGACGGCCTGCCGCAAAGCGCAAGGTATTCTCGATCAAGGTCTTTTTCTGCCGGTCGATAGCCACCAGCAACGACGCATCCACCCCGGCCACCTGCGCCACCGGCTCCAATCGTGCCTTGGCGGCTTGCCACACATAGGCGTCGGCAGGGCTTAAATCGGCGGCCAACATTGGCGGCGGCGCCAATCTTTCCAACGCTTCGGCGATCCGCGCCAGTAAAGACGAGATTTCTTGATCCAACTCGGCACTCCTAACCATCCTAAGGCTTGACCAGATAGCACGGCAAACTATGGTCCGCCTCACATTCAGGCAAATGAAAGCCCCACCACCATGTTCAACGCCGCCTCTCTCGCCCAATATGGTCAATTCCTGCCGCTGCTGCTGATCTTTGCAGTGTTCTACTTCCTGTTGATCCGCCCGCAGCAAAAACATCAATCCGATCTGAAAAAGCAGTTGGGCGCGCTCAAGCGCGGCGACAAGGTGATCACCGCCGGCGGCATCGTCGGCACCGTGGCCCGCGTGTTGGACGACTCGCAGGAAATCGACATCGACATCGCCCCCAACGTGCGCGTGAGCGTGGTGCGTTCGACCATCACCGCCGTGGTCGGACCCAAGGGCGCCAACGATAGCAAGGCAGGGTAACCAAAACCGGGGGATTGCCTTGCTTGACCCTTGAACGGGAACAGGTTAGCAATTCCCCCATGTTTACCAGCGCGCACATTCCTGCCCTAACTCAACGTGGCCTTGCGCGCCTCGTGCTTCGACTTAGCCATCCCTGAGCCGCGCTTGTTTGCGTGCCTGCTCGGGGGGATTTCTTCCAGGCTATGTTCGTCCCCATTCCAAGGCTGCCATAAATGACCATCAATCATCCCAATTTCGGCCAGATGGCCGACGATCGCGTTATTATTTTCGACACCACCCTGCGCGACGGCGAGCAATCGCCCGGTTTTTCGATGAATCTCGACGAAAAGCTGCGCATGGCCGAGGCCTTGAGCGAACTGGGCGTGGATGTGATCGAGGCGGGCTTTCCGATTGCCTCGATCGGCGATTTCGACAGCGTCAAATCGATCGCTGAATCCATCAAAGGCCCGGTGATCTGCGGTCTGGCGCGCTCGGCGCCGGGCGACATCATCCGCGCCGCCGAAGCCCTGCAACCCGCCGAACGCCGCCGCATCCACACCTTTATCAGCACCAGCCCGCTGCATATGAAATACAAGCTGCGGATGGAGCCCGATGCGGTGCTGGCGGCGGTGACGGCCTCGGTGACGCTGGCGCGCCAATACACCGACGACGTGGAATGGTCGGCCGAGGACGGCAGCCGCACCGAGGACGAATTCCTGTGCCGCACCGTGGAGGCCGCCATCAAGGCCGGCGCCACCACCATCAACATCCCCGATACCGTCGGCTACGCGCTGCCCGAGGATCTGGCGCGCATCTTCACCATGCTGCGCAACCGCGTGCCGGGGGCCGAGACGGTGATTTTCTCAACCCACAACCACAACGACCTGGGTCTGGCGGTTGCCAATGCGGTGGCTTCGGTGCGCGCCGGGGTGCGTCAGGTGGAATGCACCATCAACGGCATCGGCGAACGCGCCGGCAATGCGGCATTGGAAGAATTCGTAATGGCGATCCGCACCCGCCACGATGCGGTGCCGCTGACCACAGGCATTCACACCAGCGCCATCCTGCGCACATCGAAACTGCTGTCCACCCTCACCGGCTTTGATGTGCAGCCAAACAAGGCCATCGTCGGGCGCAATGCCTTTGCGCACGAGTCCGGCATTCATCAGGACGGGATGCTGAAAAACGCCCAGACCTATGAAATCATGACGCCTGAATCGGTCGGCTGGACCAAAACCAACCTGGTAATGGGCAAGCACTCGGGCCGCGCCGCCTTCCGCGACAAGCTGCGCTCGCTGGGCTACCGCGAACTGGGCGACAACGCGCTGAACGACAGCTTCCGCCGCTTCAAGGAATTGGCCGACCGCAAAAAGATCGTCTATGACGAGGACATCGTGGCGCTGGTTGATGACGAAGTGGTGCGCGATCACGAACACATCCGCTTTGTGTCGCTGGACGTGCGCGCCGGATCCAAAGCGCCGCAACGGGCGATTTTGGAACTGGAAGTCGACGGCGAACACCGCATCGCCGAATCCTCGGGCAATGGCCCGGTCGATGCCGTGTTCAATGCCATCCATCTGATCTTCCCGCACGAAGCCTCGCTGGTGCTGTTTTCGGTCGGCGCCGTGACCGAAGGCACCGACGCCCAGGCGCGCACCACGGTGCGACTGGAAGAAAACGGCAAGATGGTCGATGGCCAAGGCAGCGACAGCGATACGATCGTGGCGGC
>JAJZHU010000334.1 GCA_021798375.1 Pseudomonadota bacterium
AAAAGAAGACCTTTACTCTTCATCCGTGTCCGCAATCTTGCGCGGATCAAGAATTCGCCAATTGCGTTCCTCCGCATTGGCCTTGAACTTCGCCCAATTGCCAATCTCCGGCGCGCTTAAAAACCCGCCCTCGCCGGCATCGACCACCACCGCATCCTCGCCAAACGTCATCCATCTGGTGATGATCTCGGCCGCTGCCAAATCATTTGCCCGGCAATGTTCCAGGCTGTCACGCACGTAACGCCGGGCAAATTCATTCGCCTGCATGATGGTAAGAAAGCCTTTGATTTCCTCGATCACATTGTCATCGGCGGCGGCGGAAAGATCGATGATCCTGACCACCCAGCCGCCCGTGGGCGCGAACAAGGCTTCAACGCCGCTCATGCGCCATAACCCCGGCGCTGTTTCAATTCTTCCGAGACCAAAAACGCCAGTTCCAAGGATTGTTCGGCGTTCAAACGCGGATCGCAGAAGGTTTCATAATGCGCGCCCAGGTCGTCTTCGGTCAGTTGATGCGCGCCGCCGACACATTCGGTCACCGGACGTCCGGTCATTTCCACATGCACGCCGCCGGCAAAGGTGCCTTCCGCCGCGTGAGCGTCGAAAAAGCCGCGCACCTCGCCCAAAATCGCGTCAAAACTGCGGGTTTTCACCTTAAGCGAGGTGCTGATGGTGTTGCCGTGCATCGGATCGCACAACCACACCACCTTGCGCCCCTCGCGCTTCACGGCGCGCAGCAACGGCGGCAGCAATTCAGCCACCTTGTTTTCGCCCATACGGCTGATCAGCGTCAGACGCCCGGCGTCGTTGCCCGGGTCCAATGTTTCGATCAGGCGCAGCAGATCGTCGGCGCTGGTGGTGGGGCCAACCTTCAGCCCCAGCGGATTTTTCACCCCGCGCAGAAATTCCACATGCGCCCCATCCGGTTGGCGGGTGCGATCGCCGATCCACAGGAAATGCGACGAACAAGCGTACCAATCGCCCGAAGTGCTGTCGATACGGGTCAAGGCTTGCTCATAGGGCAGCAACAAGGCTTCGTGGCTGGTATAGAAATCGGTCTCGCGGATCTGCGGCGTGTTCAGGCTGGTCATGCCGCAGGCGGCCATGAAGGCCAGGGTTTCATCCAGCCGCGACGCCAGGCCGCGATAACGCTCGGCCAGGGGCGAGCGTTCGACAAAGCCCAGGTTCCAGCGATGCACCTCATGCAAATCGGCATAACCGCCCGATGCAAAGGCGCGCAGCAAATTCAGCGTGCCGGCCGATTGGAAATAGCCCGATTCCATGCGCGCCGGATCGGGCACGCGCGCTTCCGGCGTGAATTCCGGCCCGTTGATGATGTCGCCGCGATAAGATGGCAGGGTGACACCGCCGATGGTCTCGTTGTCCGACGAGCGCGGCTTGGCGAATTGCCCGGCCATCCGCCCCATTTTCACCACCGGCACGCCGGCGCCATAGGTCAGCACCACCGCCATCTGCAACAGCACGCGAAAGGTGTCGCGGATGATGTTGGCGGTGAAATCGCTGAAACTCTCCGCGCAATCGCCACCTTGCAGCACGAAAGCGCGTCCTTCGGCGGCCAGGGCCAATTGCGCGCGCAGACGCCGCGCCTCGCCCGCAAACACCAAAGGCGGATAAGAGGCAAGCTTGCGCTCAACCTCGGCAAGTTTGGTCTGATCCGGATAGCTCGGCACTTGCCGGATCGGCTTGTTTCTCCAACTTTGCGGCGTCCAATCCATATGCTTGGTCCCAAACCTAAATGCGACAGCGATAACAGAACTGCGGGCGATAGCACCCGCGGGCGCCAATGAAAAGTAAGCAAGCCTCGATGCCGCATTGCGTCTTGCGCTTTTCTTGTCCGTCACCAAGTCCTAAGGTGATGTTTCAACACAAATCCGGTGAAAAAATGCGCATCTTCGTTGCCCTGTCTTTACTGGTTTTGCTTGCCGGCTGCGCTGAAAATACCCCGCCGCCGCCGCAGATGGTCGCCATCCCCGAGGCGCCGCCCTATCCCAAAGTGCCTGCGGTGCTGGACGAAACAATGCCCAAGCCGCCGGTTTCAGGCGAGCCATTGATCTGGCAACCCGGCCATTGGAATTGGACGGGGGGTGGTTATGATTGGAGCAAGGGCCGCTGGGTGCTGCGCGCCGGTCATGGCACCATGTGGCAAGACGGCTATTGGGACCGCCAGAACGGCCAATGGCTGTGGATTCCGGCGCATTGGGTTTAGGTAAGCGAAGAATCTTCCTCTTGTTCACAAAAAGAAGATTCCTCGTTCGTTCCGTTCAGATTCCGCCCATCGTCACAAGCCTCGCGACTTGATTCAGTTTATTATCGTCGCCTTCACAGCACGTTGATCTGGAATTTCCCCGGTTGAAGTGCTGCGGTAAAAACGCTGGTGGTCAATTTGGAGATCTGCTCGCTGTCGCTGATCGCGGCATTCACGCCTTCGGTGATCAGCTTCTTTTGCAACGCGAAAAACTCGACCGGGGTTTTCACGGTGGAAAGCGCCTGGACCGCGGCGGTCAGTTTTTCGAGGTTCTTGGCCGCCAACGCCTGATAAGCATTGGCCAACTCCTGGAAACCCGCAATTTTGGCATTGCCGGTCTTGGTCATTGTATCGACATTGGTTTTAGCGGCGTGTTCGGCGGCATGAACGCCTTTGCCCATCGCATCGGCATTGGCTTTGGCAACGTGTTCGGCGGCATGAACGCCTTTGGTCATCGTCTCGGCATTGGCTTTGGTAACGTGTTCGGCGGCATGAACGCCCTTGGTGGCGGTGTCGGCGGTGGCTTTGGCGGCGTGCTCAACGGGATTGCTGGTCATGATGGGTTTTCCTTGCGGGGGTTTGTATCTGGCTGTGAAGCCGGGCGCAGGATAACCGCTAGCGGGTCCGCATGATTAGAATCGGAAACTACCCACTATACCTACTTCAACCGCAACCCCACGCTGCGTCCATGCGCCTGCAACCCCTCGGCT
>JAJZHU010000335.1 GCA_021798375.1 Pseudomonadota bacterium
GTTTGCAGCGGCGATCGAGGTTTGGTTGATCGAAACGTCACCGTTGTTGCGAACCGAGCAGGCGAGACGGGTGCCGCGGGCGCGGTTTGCCGATGATTTGGGGCAATTGCCTGTGGGCCCGATGATTTTATTGGGCAACGAATTTTTGGATGCGCTGCCGATCCGGCAGTTTCGCCGCACCGGCGCGGGATGGGCCGAGCGGTTTGTGTTGGATGCCGCATTTATCGAGATCGCTTGCGAAAATCCGGGACGCGATGCACAAATCGGCGAGATTGTGGAAATCTGCGAACCGGCCGAGGCGTTTGTAAGTGCGGTGGCGCAGCGGGTGGTGGCGCAAAACGGCGTTGCCTTGTTGATCGATTACGGGCCGATGCAATCCGCGGCGGGCGATTCCTTGCAGGCTTTGCGCGGGGGCAAGCCGGCCGATCCGTTGATCGATCCGGGCCAGGCCGACCTTACGGCGCATGTCGATTTTGCGCGTTTGGTGCAATTGGCGCAGAATGCGGGCGCTTTGGCGTATGGGCCTTTGGCGCAGGGAAGTTTTCTGAGCCGTCTGGGGCTTTATCAACGGGCACAGGTGTTGGCGCGGGGGAAAGAACCCAAATTGGCGATGAAATTGATCCACGAGGCCAACCGCTTGGCCGATCCCACCACGATGGGCAGCTTGTTCAAGGTGATGGCGATCGCTCACCCCGTTTTGCCGATGCCGGCGGGTTTTGGCGCATGACTGCGGTTTATGTGCGGATTCCGGGCTTTGTGGCGCGTCACGGATTTTTCACCCGCTTGGGTGGGGTTTCGGATCACGCGTTCACCAGCTTGAATTGTTCGCTATCGAGTACGGACGATCCGGCGTTGGTGGCGGAAAACCGGCGATTGGTGGCGCAGGCGATGGGGGTCGAACGGCTTTTGGGTTTAACCCAGATTCACAGCACCGAGGTGGTGGTGGTGCGCCATGGCGACGAGACCGGGGCACGGGCGGACGCCATGGTGACCAGGCTTCACGGCGTTGGGCTTGGCGTTATCACCGCCGATTGCGCGCCGGTGTTGTTGGTGGACCGGGCGGCAGGAGTGATTGGTGCGGCCCATGCCGGTTGGCGGGGGGCGGTGGACGGCGTGCTGGCGGCGACGGTCGCGGCGATGCGCGATTTGGGCGCCGGCGACATTGTGGCGGCGATCGGGCCTTGCATTGGACCAAATTCCTACGAGGTCGGCCCCGAGTTGCGCGATCAGGTGGCGCCGGAACATCATCTGTTTTTCCGGCAGGGCGAAGGCGACCGCCTGTGGTTCGATCTGCCCGGCTACTGCGCCACGCGGTTGCAAGAAGCGGGTGTGGTTGAAGTGTTTATTGAAGGGTCTGACACATTGGCCGATCCACGTTTTTGGAGCCATCGCCGCCGTACCAAGGCCGGCGGCGGGTCCATCGGGCATCAGATTTCGGTTATCGCGCTATGACAGGCATCAAACATCTTTCGGGTCTGTGCTTGCTGCTGCTGCTGGCCTCCTGCGGCGATTTGCCGCGGCCATTCGCGGGCAAGCCTGGGGCGCTTGCCATGCATCTGGCCACGCCGCCGGTGGCGCGGTTGGTGGTGATCATGCCTGGCCGTGGCTCGATCAACCCCGACGCCGCGAAGATTTGGGCGGATGATGTGGCGCAGGCATTGGTGGCGGGCGAGATGCCGGCGGAGGTGGGAAATCCGGGCGCGATCGATTGGAGCGTGGGACTGGGTATCAGCAAGGCGGGAGACCTGATCGTGCCGCTTTATGAATTGCACGACGGTACCGGCAAATTGCGTGGCACCGTCGATGGCACGCCCATTCCGGGCGCTTTGTGGAATCAGGGCGACAAGGATCTGTTGCGGCAATCAGCCCAACAAGCCGCGCCGAAAATCGGCGACTTGCTGACCAACATCGAAGCCGTGCGGATGCAGGCCGATCCCGACAGTCTGTTGCACCGTGCCGCGCGCGTGGTGTTGCTGCCCGGCCAAGGTGCCAGCGGCGACGGCAATCAATCGCTGACCGCACAAATGGCGATCTATTTGAAAACGCATGGCATTATTGTGATCGCCGACCCCGATCAGGCCGATTATAAATTGCAGGTTGACGTTGCCATCAACACGGCGAGCCCGACCGAACAGCAGGTGCAGGTGATTTGGATCGTGACCGACGCCAGGGGCCACGAGGCCGGACGCATCGCCCAGTTGAACGACGTGCCGGTGCATAGTCTGGACGGTCATTGGGGTGAGGTGGCCACCATGGTGGCCGAACAGGCGGCGGGCGGTGTGGCCGAAGTGATCAGCAATCAACTACCGACCCATAAAAATAAGAGTGGGGCATGATAGAAGGCGCGTGGACACGAACCTGTCACATTGCTAGAAGCCGCGCATTCACGCGTAAGATGGGCACACGCGAACAGGGGTTTGGCCGATGAAGATCGTTTCCTGCAACAGCAACCGTCCATTGGCTGAAGCGGTTGCCGCCAAGTTGAATCTGCCGCTTACCAAAGCCTCGGTGCGCCGTTTTGCCGACATGGAAATCTTTGTCGAGATCCACGAAAACGTGCGCGGCGAGGATGTGTTCGTAATCCAGCCCACATCGTATCCCGCCAACGATCATCTGATGGAATTATTGATCACCATGGACGCGCTGCGCCGGGGTTCGGCGCGTCGCATTACGGCGGTGATCCCCTATTTCGGCTATGCCCGGCAGGATCGCAAATCCGGTCCACGTACTCCGATCAGCGCCAAACTGGTGGCCAATCTGATCACCCAGGCCGGGGCCGATCGCGTGTTGACGATGGACCTGCACGCAGCGCAGATCCAGGGATTCTTTGATATTCCGGTGGATAATCTGTATGCCGCGCCGTTGTTTGAAAACGACATCCGCGAGCGTTTCTCGGGCCGTCCCATCATGATCGTCTCGCCCGATGTCGGCGGCGTGGTGCGCGCACGGGCTTTGGCGACGCGTTT
>JAJZHU010000336.1 GCA_021798375.1 Pseudomonadota bacterium
CGATCTGCGCCGGATTCGGCCAATACCGCCGCACCTGTGGCCTTTGGATCGGGACGCCGGCAGCGCATCACCAATTCGCTCAGATCGAGCAATTCTTCCAGCGTGTCCACCACCGTGACGCCGGCGCGCGCGACCTGGGTGCGCATCACCTGATAATCGCCGGCCATCGCGCCGGTGTGGGTGGCGGCGGATTCGCGCGCGGCTTCCGAACGGCCCGGATGCAACAACAGGATCGGCTTGTTCAATTCGCGCGCGCGCCGTGCCAGCTTTAAAAATTTCCGCGGTTTGCGGAAATGTTCCACCACCATCAGAATCGCGCTGGTGTTGGCGTCTTCGAGCAAATATTCAACGAAATCCTCGACGCTCAGCACAGCTTCATTGCCGGTCGAGACCGAATAAGACAGGCCGAGTTCGCGCTGCAACAAATTGACGCTGACCACTGCCGCCATCGCCCCGCTCTGCGACACGATCGCCAAACCGGCACGTTCGCCCAATGCGTCAACCGGCCCATTGATAAAGGTGAGCGGAATGCGGTCGATGTAATTTACGGTGCCCAGGCAATTGGGGCCTTCGACCGCGATCGAATTTTCATGCGCGATGCGGGCGATCTCGTCCTGTGCGGCACGCCCGGCTTCGCCATCTTCGGCAAACCCGGCGGAAAAAATCACCGCGCTGGCCACTTTGCGTTCGGCGCAGGCTTGCAACGCCTCCTGCACCCCGGCGCGCGGGATGGCCATGATGGCGCAATCCACCCCTTCGGGCAGTTCCGCGACCGAACTAAGGCAAGGACGTCCGCCAATTTCTGCGCGTTTGGGGTTGATGAGGTGAAGCGCGCCGGTAAAACCGGCGCGCTCCAGATTGGCGATCACGTTGGCGCCCAACGACCCGGGGGTTGGGGAAGCCCCAACCACCGCGATCGAACGTGGGCGCAGCAAACGAGAGATGTTGCCGGCAGCGGTCACGATGCCCTACTCCGCATCGCGCTTGTAGGATTGCAGACCCGGCTTGATCGTTTTGTCGTCGAGGAATTGCTTCATGCCTTTTTCACGGCCGCCTTCCTTGTCGCGTTGGCGCGACTGGTCGGTTTTGGCATACAGATATTCTTCGTTCTGATCCCATGTCAGTTCACGGCACATCTTGAAGCCGTTCTTGGCGGCGCGCAGCGTGACCGGGTTCTTGTCGATCAGTTTGGCGGCCAAAGCGATGGTTTCTTCGCGCAGTTTTTCCAGCGGCACGGCCTTGTTCACCAAACCCCATTCGGCGGCCTGGGCGCCGGTGAAGGTGTCGCCGGTCATGATCAGTTCAAGCGACTTGCGGTGCCCGACGCAATCGCCCAGCGCCTTGCTGACGAGATTGCCGGGGGGAATGCCCCAATTGATCTCGGACAGACCGAAAATGGCGGTTTCCGAAGCAATGGCCAGATCGCAGGCCACCAAGGGCGAGAAGCCGCCGCCAAAGCACCAGCCATTGACCATGGCGATGGTCGGCTTGGTGTACATGCGCAGCAATTTCCACTGCCAAAGCGAGCACTGGCGGCGTGCCGCCTCCTCATAGATTTCGTCCTTGCCGTCGGTTTCGCGGAAATATTCCTTCAGATCCATGCCGGCGGTCCAGGCAGTGCCGGCACCGGTGAGCACGAGCACTTTGGCGTCGCGATCAAGTTCCAGCGTCAGCAATACGTCCGCCATTTCACGGTTGAGCGTCGGATTCATCGCATTGCGTTTCTCGGGACGGTTGAACGTGACCCAAGCGATCCCATCGACGACATCGACCAGAACTGTGGTCCATTTACCTTCGTATTTTGACATCAGACTTTCCTACATATACGCCAAACTAATTAACACGCCACGCCAAGACCGGCCTGGCTCCGTATGGTGCCCAGGCAACCTTTCCCCAGGCCATCTTCCAGGGTGTGCCCATGTGGCCCCCTTTGTGAAGATCGATGATTGACGGGGCGGACTTTGGCAGACGGCGCGATGATTTGCAACGGTAATAGTATGTGTCTTATACAAATTTTTTAGGCGGCGTGGAGACCGAAATTTCTGTATCGCAAAGGCCTTAATTGTATAAGGATCGCAAGACTCCTCCGTGTGCGGCGTGTATTGCGAATGCACGTCGCCAGATGTTGAAATGACCGATAAAATGTTCAAATGCCTCAGACCCATGGCCGTTCGCGGATGACCAAAACCGAAACGCCGGAAGACGACCGGCCTGATGCTCCCATGGCCGATGCGATCGAATCGGGTACGCTGGATACCGGCGAACTAGACCGGCTGCTGGGGTTTCGTTTGCGCCTGGCGACCGTGGTGATACAGCAAGATTTCAATCAGGTGATGAGCGAACTGGCGTTGACGCAGATGCAATCCGCCGTGTTGATGTTGGTGCAGCGCCATCCGGCGGTGTCGCAGGTGGCGCTGGCCGCCGCGCTTAATACCGATCGGGCCACCATGATGGGGGTGGTGGATCGCCTGGAAGCGCGCGAGCTTTTACAGCGCCGCCGCTCCACCGAAGACAGGCGCCGCCAGGAGCTGCATCTAACCCGCAAGGGCGGCCTTATGTTAAAGAAGGCGCGCGAGGTCATTGCCCGTCACGAGCAAAAATTCTGGGCGCAGTTCGGCGGCGACGAACGCCAGTTGCTGTTCAACATGCTCGAACGGATTACCCATCCATAGATTGCCTTTGGCTTGGACATAGTCCTGCATGCGTCCCTCCCCAACAAGCATTGGCGCTCTGCCGCAAGACATTGTCGCCCGCCGAGGGCAGTCTGACGCTGCGGTTTGCCTGCGATTCAGGGGGTCTTAATGTTGCGCGCCATTCATCGTTTTCGCTTTTGGGCCGGCTTGCTGGCCGTTGTCGGCGCGCTGCCGGCAATGGTGAGTCATGGAGCGGCGCGTGCGGCCGCCACCCCCAACAGCGATTGGCCCGCCTATGGGCGCGATCATGCCGAGCAACGCTTCAGCC
>JAJZHU010000337.1 GCA_021798375.1 Pseudomonadota bacterium
AGGGTTTTGGCGGCGCAGCAGGCGCATGTGAAATCCGGCGCGCCGTTTCGCGTCGAAGTCGATCTGTTGACCCTGGATGGACACCGCGTGCCGGTGCAATTGACATCCCGCACGGTGGTCCGATCGGATCACCGGAAATTTCGCATCGTTACCGCTATTCCCGATCCGCTGCGGGTGATGTTGCCAAGCAACGTCAAAATGCACGGCAAATTGCGTTTGGTGTCGTTGGCCGAAGTGCGGGCGCATTTGGGCGATCAGTATAAATCCATGGCCGCTCGCGTGGCCGCCACCGCCGTTCATGTGCTGGAACATCGGCTGGATTCGCGCGACAGCTTTGTGCCCACGCCCGAGGGCGATTATTGCGTGGTGTTCGCGGGGCTTGATGAAGACGAGGCCATGGTGCGCGCCGCGGCGCTCGGCCATGAAATCCGCACCAAATTGATCGGCGAAGAAATGGCGGCGATGGTCGAAGTCGATCAATCGCAGCCGCTTTCGCCATTGCTGCTGACCAGGTTGCGGGCGGTGGCGGGCGGTGAAATATCCACCCATTTCGTCCGGCTGTGCTTGGGGCAAGGGGGGCCGGGTGCGTCCGATTCGATTGTAATGGATGGTTCGCATCTGCAACGCGATCTCATGTGTTTGCGCACGGCGTTGGATCAATTGCGCGAAGGGGGACGCCTGTTGGTGCCGGTGGAATTTGCCCATTTCATGGAGCGCGCCAGCACCGACCGGTTTTTTGGCGGTCTGCGCGAGGTGCTCACGGATCCTCATGCCGCGCATAATCTGATCGTGATGCTCGATCATCTGCCACGCGGTTTGGCGATTGGACGGTTGATGGATGTGGTGCAACGAATCAAGCCTCTGGGCGCCGCGGTGGGGATATTGCTGGATGATCTGCACCCCCCCACGATGGAAATTCCCGATCTTTGGGTCGGCATCGATGCACGGCGTTACGATGGGGGCGCGGGATTTCCGCCATTGGCATTGAAACGCCTGTGCCTGCAATGGCACGCCAGTCGCGGCAAAGTCTGGATCAGGCATGCGGCCCCGCAGGTGGCCAAACAATTGGTCGTCAGCGGGGTGAATTTCATCAGTCTGGAAGTTGATGAGCCTTAAAATCACAGGTGCAGAATATTGCTGCCGGACAGTGCCACGCTGCCTTGCAATTCAATTCGCATACTCAACGCGCTCAGGCTTTCCGGTCCGCTGCTGCTGTTCACGTCCACATAAACATTGCCGCCGCTGCTGACCCAACCCACCTGATCCGCGGCCATGCTGCCGCCGGAAATAAGACCGATGTCGGTCAGTTTCACTCCCAGCCCGGCCAGATTGATCGTGTCCTGGGCCGTGTTGAAATTGGTGATCACATCCATCGCCGAGGGGGTGGAATCGCCGGCAGCGCCGTAAACATAGCTGTTGACGCCGCTCCCGCCGGTGAATGTATCCGCCCCGGCCCCGCCGTCGAACGTAACGGCGCCGGTAAGGCCCGTCGCCGTGATCGTGTCGTTCCCCGAACCTCCGTAAACAAATACCGGCGTGCCCAGTGCCGGTCCCAGCAGCGTGGCCAGATTGATCGTATTGTTGCCGCTGCCGCCCACCACGGCGTCCAGCGGCAATGTGGTCGAATTGGTGCCCAGGGTGGCGTCGGCGATGGTGATGGTAAGCTGATAAACGGCGCCGCCCGCGGCCCCGGCGACGCCGCTTGCGCCGGTGGTGAGTGTTGCCTTGTCGTTGTTGCTGCTTAGTTTAAACGAAGCGGCACCGCTGCCGCCCAGGGCAAAGCTGTAATTATCCCAGGCGTAATCGCCGGTTTCAAAGATCGAGGCCAGATTGACGTTGGCCGCCAACCCACCGCTGGCCTGGGCCGCCGCCAATGTTCCGGTTGCAGCAAAGGCGGTGATTCCGGTCGGCGCGGCGTTCAGCCGGTTGCTGTTCAAATTCCATCCCAGCGCGTTCATCAGTGTCAGATCATTGCCGTTGATTTCGTTGACCACGCCGGAATAGGAAAAGGCACCAAAGCTGTTGTTGGTCACCGAACTACCCCAATCGCCCGCATCGCCGATTGGATTGGTGTTGAGGCTGCCCAGATTGCTGGCGCCGCCGTTGACCGAAAGGTACCCCGGATTGGTCGCGGAAAAATCGCGCACGCCGGAAGATGAATAATGCAGCAGATCCATCAGATCGTAATAATTGAACGGCGTGCCCAGTTTGCTGCCGGTTAAAACTGTGCGGCCCATCACCTCGGTTATTTCGTGCAGCGCCGTGCTCGTGAAATCATATTGGCTGCGGCCCACCCCGGTGCTGTCGTTAAAGCTGAACAGGGAAGCCACGCCAAAGCCGATATAGCCGTCGTTCACGCCGCCGTTGGCGGTAGGCAGGCCCAATGCCTTGGCTTCGGCGTCGGCTAACAAATACATCCCGTTCACCGGGCTTTGTGCTGTCAGTGAGGCGATCACGTTGGCATTGGTGGCGTCCAGGGCATGGGATTTCAACGCCGCCACCATTTGCGCATAGGTGATGCCGGTCAACGTGCCTTCGCTCTCGCCCAAGGCGCTGCTACCCAGCGACATGCCGTTGATTTCGTCGTAACCCACATGGATATCGAGCGTGACGGCGTTGTTGAACATCGATTCCAGATATTTCGCGGCCGCGATGATGTCGGTTTTGAATGCGGGCGGTGCGGTGGCGACGCTGTTGTCCCAGATCAGATTGATCTGAAAGCCCGAGCCCGCGGTGGTGACCAAGGTTGGTGCGTTGGTTGCGGCCAAGGCATAGCCAACGGGTGCAATGGCGCCGGGCGATACGCCTAAGCTGTTGCTTGCGGGTGTCGCGAGCAAGGATGGGATCGACGAGGCCACCGCCAGATTTGGGGCAACCTCGATGGTATGGATTTGGGTCAGATTCCGCGGCACCGGCGAGTCCCGACCAACGGTCACCGATGAGATCGG
>JAJZHU010000338.1 GCA_021798375.1 Pseudomonadota bacterium
GCTATCGCCAGATAGCGCGTCCAATAAAGCAGACCGCCAGCCACAGGCCGAATTGCAGCAGGCAGGCAACCCGGTAAAGACGCAGCGCGCGGGTGATATCGGCGGCTGAGGCGTCGCGTTTTCCATCGCCCATAAAGGCGTCTTCGACCAGCGCATCGCCATAAACGCGCGGTCCGGCCAATTGCAGCCCAAGCGCCCCGGCCATCGCCGCTTCCGGCCAGCCGGCGTTGGGCGAGCGATGGCGGCCCGCATCCCGCCACACCGACCGGATGGCGCCCGGTGCGGAGCCTCCCGCCAATGGTGCCGCCAATATCAGCAACAACGCCGCCAGACGCGAAGCGGGCAGGTTGAGCACATCATCCAGCCGGGCCGCCGCCCAGCCATAGGCGTTGAAGCGCGGGGTGCGATGGCCGATCATCGAATCCGCGGTGTTGGCGGCTTTATAGATCGCGGCTCCCGGCAATCCTGCCATCGCCAGCCAAAACACCGGGGCCACAATGCCGTCGGAAAAATTTTCCGCCAGGCTTTCGATCGCGGCGCGGGCCACGCCAGCCTGGTCCAGCACGTCGGGATTGCGCCCGACGATCATCGCCACGGCGCGCCGTCCCGCGGCCAAATCGCTGGTCAGCGCGGTGGCGACGGCGGCGACATGGCGATCCAGGCTGCGTTGTGCGATCAGGCTGGAGGCGATCAGCGCCGACACCGCGAGGCCGATCAGCGACCCAGGCATCACCGCGCTGAATCCGATCGTCGCGGCGGCGGTGATGCAGAGCAACACCGCCAAAGCCGCGATGCCCATCGCGCGCCGCGCGCCGGCGGAGGCATGATCGCGGTTCCAGTGCCGGTCCAGCGCGGCGATTATCCATCCCATCCAGGTGACAGGATGGCCCGCGGCGCGGTAGAGCCAATTGGGATATGAAATCACGGCCTCGATGGCCATCGCGGCAACAGCAAGTTCAGGGGTGAAAAATTTCTGCATGGGGACCGACGTTCTAAAAGACCATGGCGGTAATATCAACGCCGCGCGCGCACTTTACCCCGCGTCGCCGGAGCCTTGGATCGATCTTTCGACCGGTATCAATGGCGTGCCCTATGCGGTCGGCGAAATTTCGTCCGATGCCTGGAACCGGCTGCCTGAACCGGCCGACCTTGCCGAACTCGAAGCCGCCGCCCGCGCGGCCTATGCGGCGCCGCCCGCCGCGGAAATAGTGGCGGCACCTGGCACGCAGGCGATCATTCAAATACTGCCCAGATTGGCGCGGGCCGCGCGGGTCGGTATTGTGGGGCCAACCTACAGCGAACATGCCAAAAGCTGGCGGAGCCATGGCGCGACCGTTATCGACGTTGCCGCCTGGACGGAACTGGAAGATTGCGACGTCGGCGTGATCGTTAACCCGAACAATCCCGATGGCCGGCTGATCGCGCCGGATATTTTGGCCAAACTCGCCGCGGCGTTTGCCGCACGCGGCGGGCTGTTGGTGGTCGATGAGGCGTTCATGGATGTGATCGATCCGCCGCAGAGTCTGATCCCGGTGCTGCCCGCGGCCGGAGTCGCGGTGTTGCGATCTTTTGGCAAGACTTATGGTCTGGCCGGGCTTCGTCTGGGTTTTCTGGTGGGATCTTCGGGTCTGGTCGCCGCGTTGCGCGCGGCGATGGGGCCGTGGGCGGTGTCGGGTCCCGCGATCGGCATCGGGCGGCGGGCGTTGGCGGACCGTTCATGGTTGGCCGGCACCACCCGGCGTCTGGCCGATGACAGCCGGCGGCTGGACGATCTGCTGCGATCCGCGGGCTTCACCCTGTTGGGCGGAACGCCGTTGTTCCGCCTGGTCGGCAGCGATCTGGCCGAACGATGGTTTGAAACCTTGTGCCGCCACGGCATTCTGGTGCGTCCGTTCGGCGCCCGGAAGAATTTATTGCGATTTGGCATTCCCGGTGATCAGCCCGCGTGGGCGAGGTTGGCGGCGGCGTTGAATGGAGCGGCGAACTGACAGTCTCTGCGGACGCAAACAGGTTTGATCCATTGAAAGCCTGCGATGTTTTGGTCGTGGGGGGTGGAAACGCCGGACTTTGCGCCGCCATCGCCGCGCGCCAGGCGGGTGCATCGGTGCTGCTTGTCGAACAGGCGTCAAGGGATGGGCGCGGCGGCAACAGCCGGCATGTTCGCAACTTGCGTATCGCGCATGGCGTGTCGAACGAATTTTTATTCGGCGTTTACGGCGAGGATGAGTATTGGGCTGATTTGGTGCAGGTCACCGGCGTGCATACCGACGAAACCCTGGCGCGACTCATGATCGCCGAATCCGCCGGGGCGGTGGATTGGATGGCGCAATGCGGCGGGCGTTTTCAAAAAACGTCCGAGGGTGCGGTGAGCCCTTCACGCAAGACGGCGTTTCTGTTGGGTGGCGGCAAGGCATTGCTGAATGCCTATTACCTGACCGCCGAACGGATTGGCGTCGATGTCTTGTATGATGCCGAAGTTTTGTCGTTGCCTGTGGACGGTGGATTGGCGACCATCGTCGTTGGCGGCATTGCGGCGAGCGTGCGTGCGAAGGCTGTCGTGGTCGCGTCGGGGAGTTGTCAGGCGAATATCGAATGGCTGCGGGCCGGTTGGGGCGCCGCCGCGGATGGTTTTGTGATCAGGGGCTCGGCCTATGCCAAAGGGCGGATGCTGATGAATTTGCTCGATCAACAGGTTGCGCCGATCGGCGATCCGGTGAAATGCCATATGGTGGCGGTTGATGCGCGCGCCCCAAAATTCGATGGCGGCATCGTTACCCGGCTCGATTGCGTGCCGTTCGGCATCGTCGTCGATCGGAATGGGGCACGCTTTCACGATGAGGGCGCGGACATCGGACCACGGCGATATGCGCTCTGGGGCAGGCTGGTGGCGCAATGTCCGGATCAAATCGCTTATGCGATTTTCGATGTGAAGGCCGAGGGATTGTTCC
>JAJZHU010000339.1 GCA_021798375.1 Pseudomonadota bacterium
GTGGGGCATGTCATCAAGGGGATGCATGTTCCCGCCGGGCAGATCGAGATGATTGTGCGGCATGGCTTCGGTCCGATGCCTGCTTTCACGCCGACGGCAATAACAGATCCCGAATTGCAGCAGCTTGCTCAATATCTGAGCAAGATGGATGCGGAAGGCGCCAAGGCTGGGGCCCATCCATGACAATGTTTCGGCGGCAATTTTTGGGCGATGCACTTGTGGCCGGTGCGGTGTTGCATTTAGCGCCGGCCGGGTTGCCGCGGGCGGCGAAGATCCCTCGTCCGTTTCTGCTGCTGCGTGCGCCGGGCGATACGGTTTACGCCGAGGCCGTGCGCGCCGCCGGTGACCATATCGGCGCTGCCCACCAGGAACTGCTGCTGGAGGATTCCCTTGTCGCGGATGCGGCGTCTTTGCATGCTCTGTTCGGGCGGCATCGCGGTCTGCGGATGATCGGCATGATGGACAGTTATCGTTTGGCGATCGTGGAAGAAACCATCCGCGATCTGGGCGGCGCGGTGTTCTGCCGCGGGCAACATGCTTGCAGCATGTCGGATGCCGCCGTTTCGCGTCACAAATTTTATTCCACACCCGACGCACATGGAATCGGGCATGTGTTCGTTCGGGCGCTTGGCAACGTTGGCGTGGGCGGCGGGGTGGAGGAGGTTGCCTCGGGCGGTATTGGCCCGGCTTTGACATCCGTCGAGCCAAAGCTCCACGCCTCGTCCTGGGCCGATGGTTTGGGGCAATTTCACGCGCGTCTCGCGGCATGTGTCTGGCAGCTTCGGCAGCCGCGGATGTTGGCTCCGGCCGGTCCGCGCGATCATGCTTCGGCGTGGCGGAGAAGTGCATCGATCGTGGCCTTGATTTAGATTTTTGCCCGAGCGGGTCTTTTCACGGGCTGCGTTGCTCCCGCTTACCGCAAAATCCGCCGGCGCAAAAATTGGCGCTTTGATGTAGGAAGGATTGGGTAGAATCGATGGAATTTGCATCCACTGTCGCGGCCCGCGGCCATCAATTCCCGTTGCAAGGATCCTTTGATCCGGCATTTGTAAAAGTCGCCGAGGCGTTCGCCGAAAATTTCAAAGTCGACGACGAGGTTGGTTCGGCGGTGTCGGTCGTGCAAGACGGCAAGGCCGTGGTCGATCTTTGGGGCGGGTGGCGCGATGCCGGCCATTCCCTGCCATGGCAGCGCGACACGATTGTTTGCATGATGTCCGTGGCCAAGGGCGTTACCGGCATTTGCTTCAACATGCTGATCGACCGCGGTCTGGTTGAGATCGACGCGCCAGTGGCGCGTTATTGGCCCGAATTCGCGCAGGCGGGCAAAGATGGTGTGCTGGTAAGGCATATTCTCGACCACACGGCCGGGCTGCCGGTGCTGACCACCAACAAGCTTTGGCCCGGGGCAATGTTCGACCGCGAGGCGATGTGCAACGCGCTGGCCATGCAGGCGCCGCTGTGGGAGCCAGGCAAGGTGGCGGCCTATCATGTCCATACGCAAGGCTATTTGCTGGGCGAGATCATGCGGCGCGTGACCGGCAAGACGGTTTCTGCCTTTCTGCGCGACGAGGTGGCCGGTCCGCTGGGGCTGGATTATTATATCGGCAATATGCCCCAAAGCGCCCAGGATCGTTGTGCGCAGGTGATGCCCAATCTTGAAGCGCGTTTGTTCGCCGCCAAGGATGTGGAATCGCCCGATTCCTTGCGGGGCTTGGCGTTTTTGCAAAACCCGGCCGAACCCTGGCCGGTCACGCTCAATTCCCGCATCTGGCGGGAGGCGGAAGTGGCGAGCGGCAACGGTCATGGCAATGCCCGAGCGGTCGCGCGTCTTTATGGGGCTCTCGCCAGGGGCGGCGAGATCGATGGCGTTCGCCTGATGTCGTCCGCGAGCATCGAGCAAATGATCACCGAACAGCATAACATGCGGGAACTGCTGCAAGAGCGTCCGTATCATCAGGCGTTGGGGATATTGCTGAACTCACCGGGGGCGGTGTTCATGGGGCCCAATCCGCGCGCGTTCGGGCATCACGGCATTGGCGGTTCGATCGGCATGGCGGATCCCGATGCCGGGATCGGTTTTTCTTATTCGATTAATCGGATGCACGCGGTGGGTGACAACGGCCCGCGCGCGCGCCGTCTGATCGAAGCCGTATTTGAATCGTTGTAAGCGTATGAATGTCCGTGGAATGCGTGATTCCAGTTTCGACGGCCAGTTTGATTATGTGATCGTCGGTGCCGGCACCGCCGGCTGCGTGTTGGCGGACAGGCTATCCGAGGACCCGGCGATCCGCGTCTGTCTGATCGAGGCCGGGCCGCGCGATACCAATCCCTTTATCCACATCCCGGTGGCGGTGGGGGCGGCGATCAATGCCCGATCGATTGGCTGGGGCTATTCCACTACTGCGCAGCGGCAGTTGGATGGGCGTGTGGTGCCGGTGCCGCGGGGGCGCGTTCTTGGCGGATGCAGTTCCATCAACGGCATGGTGTATTTTCGCGGCCATGCCAAGGATTTCGACGAATGGGCCGAGGCGGGGAATCCGGGCTGGAGTTTCGCCGATGTGCTGCCCTATTTTCGCCGGTCGGAGAACAACGAGAACTGGCCAAACTCCCCTTATCACGGGGTGGGCGGGCCGATGAATGTGACGGACATCAAACGGCGCAATCCGCTGATTCCATGTTTTCTGGCAGCGGCGGATTCCTTGGGCTATCGGCGCTGCGACGATTTCAATGGTCCTGATCCCGAAGGCTTTGGGCCGCGCCAGGCAACCATCCGCCATGGGCGGCGTGTGTCGATGGCCACGTCCTTCCTCAAGGAAGCACAAAACCGCCCCAACCTGACAGTGATCACCAATGCCTTGGCAACGCGGATTGCAATCGAAAATGGCCGCGCCGGCGGAGTGGAGATCGAAGTGGGAGGCGCCCGGCAAATGATTG
>JAJZHU010000340.1 GCA_021798375.1 Pseudomonadota bacterium
TCTTGAACCGCTGGCTCACGCACATTCCCCCGACACGATTGGCATTCATAGCTCTAAGGCATATTTGTTGGTTGATGGTATGGACCGGCAAGAGGGCGGTATCCTGTCCGGAAGATAGGGCGGCGCTCGCACACTGCCATTCCGATTATTAAATTTTAGGGATTCCCAGCAATTCGGCATTGGCAAGATAGACATCGCGCAGCGATTTTGGCTTGCGTCCGAGGATTTTTTCGACGTCGTTGGACATTACGGCGAAATAGCCGCCCCGAATGCCTTGTTCGTAGCTAACGATATCGTGACGCGACGAGGCACCGACGCCGGGGGTGAACATGCCTTCGATGTAATCGCGGGGGACGCCGATGGCGGCGAGCATACCGTCGAATTCTTCGTCGCTGATGAGGATATAGTCGATTTTCTTGCCGGTCAGTTCGGATGCCAGAGCGGCGGCATCGCGCATCGACAGCAATGCGGGTCCGGTCAACTCGTAGGTTTGGTTTGCATGCCCTTGTTCTGTCAGCACCTTGACCATCACGGCGACACAATCGTCTTTGGCCACGAAGGCAACACGGCCTTCGCCGGAGGCGGAACGCCATTCGCCGCTGGCTGCCGCGCGCGGGGCGATCTCGGTGGCCACCGATTCGGCATAGAGGCTGTCGCGCAGGATCGTGTAAGTGACACCGCTGCGCTTGAGCGCATCTTCGGTCAGGCGATGATCGCGGATGACGATGGCCGGGTTATCGACATTGATGCCGCCGCTGGAGGTGTAAATCAGATGGCCGACGCCCGCTTTTGCCGCGGCGTCGATGGCGAGTTGGTGCTGTTCATAGCGCCGGCCGACGCTGAGGGTGCTGATGATCAGCAAACGGTCGAGGCCGGAAAAGGCGGCGGGCAGGCCGGCGGGCTGGTCGAAATCGCCGGCACGGATTTCAACGCCGCGCGCGGCAAATTCGGCCAGCGAGGCGGGGTTGCGGGTAATCAGAACCAGGTCCGAGGGAGGGATAATTTCAAGCAGCTTACCTGCGATTTTCCGCCCGAGTTTCCCCGATGCGCCGGTGAGGCCGATGCGTGGCATGGATGTTTCCTTGGTTTTATAGGCAAAGCCAAAGGCGTTACGCCGGAGAGGACAGGGGGTTGTGACGCCCCCTCCCCCATTGGTTTTAGAGCGCCGCCGACAAGGCGATGTCCGACAGACGTTGGAAGCGTTCGATGTTGTCGCCTTCGTTCATCACGCCCGAGGTCAGGCACGCAAAGACCAGATCGCGCGCCGGATCGACCCAGAAGACGGTGCTGCCGAAGCCGTTGTTGCCATAGGTGCGCGGCGAGGAGGTGGTGCCGAATTGGTGCGGATGCACTTTTTCGCCACGCAGGAAGAAGCCAAGACCGATGGTGGCGGGATAGGGCTCCCAACCACGACCCACGGCGAGTTGGGAATATAGATTATTGACCAGTTCGCCGGTGCGGTTGCGGGTAGCGAGATCGATGATCGCCGGGCCCAGAATCCGCACGCCATCCAGTTCGCCGCCACGGCGCAACATTTCGGCAAAGCGGAAGATATCGCCAACATTCGAGATCGCGCCGACCCAAGGCATTTCAGCTTCCGGCTCCTCGAAGGCGCCATGGCGGCCGAGGTTGCTGTGGCCGGGATGCGGGCCGAGGATGGTGGTTTCCAGCAAAACGATTGGCTGGTGGCGCCCCTTGAGATCCGGACGCACACCAAAGGAAGTGGAATTCATCCCGAGCGGCGTGAACAAATCTTCCTGGGTGATCTGGCGCCAGGAACGTTTTTTGGCATCCGTGCGGCGCAGCGCCTCGCCCATCAGCAATTGGGCCACCATCGGCGCGTAGCTGACGGTTTGGCCGGGGAATTCGGTGCAGTGGACGTTTTCCATCACGGCCTTGACCATGTCGTCCATGATATCGAGATTCATGCCCTCGATCGGGGAGAAGATCGTGGGAATCCCCAGCGTGTGCGTCATCAGGTGGGTGAAGGTGATGCGTTCGCGCACACCGCCCGCGAATTCCGGGATGATTTCGGCAACGCGTGTGGTGAGGGCATAGCGGCCCTGTTCGATCGCGCGCAGCGTGAGGATGTTGGTGAAAGCCTTGGACAAGGAGAAGAGAGTCATGATGTCGTCGGTCTCGAATTTTTTGCCGCGTGGCAAATGCGAGTGGCCGATTCCCTTGTGCAGCCCGATTTTGCCTTCGCGCGCAACCAGGATTTGCGCGCCGTGGTAACGCCCACGGGCGATATCGTCGGCGATCACTTGTTCAAGATGGCTTAGACGTTCCGGGCACAGGCCGTTGTTTGGAAATTTTTGAATGGTCATGTCTTCCCTTACTTCTCCGAAAATGGCCCCCTCGGGGTGGTGGCGGGGCCAGACTTGATGGACGCTGGACGATTGAATTCCATTAGACAGCGGCATCCTAGCCGGACCTGTGTGCTGCACACCCTATCTAGAGGTTAGGTGACGCAATTGCGGTCGCGGGTCTTGTTCGGCATATAATAGATTAACAATCATGGGAGGAACGAAAATGCGGCCAGGTTCATGGGGATCCATTTTCCTGATATATTTCTACATTGTTCTTGGCGGAAGTTCGATGGGCAAGATCATCCCGGTCGTGCCCGATCTTGCGCACGCCATGAATTGCAGCATGCAGACCGCTGCCTGGTTCATTTCCGTCGTCGCGGTTGCCGCATTGCTGCTGGCCCCGCTGGGCGGCGAATTGACCGACCGGATGGGCGATCGCAAGGTTTTGCTGATCGGGGTCTTGGCGTCGCTGATCGGCACCGGCGGCGATATCGTGGCGCGCAATGTCCATGAACTGATGGCAACCCGCTCGATCGAGGGCGTGGGCTATATTTGTCTGGCATTGGGCGGCACCGCGATGATGGCACGCACCGTCCAGGGACCGCGGCAATCCATGGCC
>JAJZHU010000341.1 GCA_021798375.1 Pseudomonadota bacterium
CTTTGATGGTTTGGCGCGCAGCCTATCCGATTGCCCATCGGCGGCGGAGGGCGGGCGGCTCGGACAGGTTGTGCGCGGCGAAACGACGCCGGAGTTCGAGGCCGCGATGGTTGCCTTGCAACCCGGCCAGATTTGTAGGGCGCCGGTGCTTACGTGTTATGGCGTTCATATACTGCGATTGGATCGCCGGATTACCGGCGAGACCCTGCCGTTCGAGGCAGTCCGCGATCGGATCGCCGCTTATCTGGAGGAGCGCAGTTGGCGCCGCGCGGTTGCGCAATATATCGCGCTGGTCGCCGGACAGGCACGGATCACCGGCTTCGATCTTCCGGCCGCGACCTCGCCATTGGTGCAATAGGAGATGGCAATGCTCGGGGACATTTTGAACCAACTTGCCGACGCCGTTTCGGCCGAGGATATTCTGGTGACCATCGGCGATCCAAACATCGTCGAGCGCGTTCGGCGGAATGCTTCGGCTGAAGGTGTCACCACCGGCGCTTTTGTGGCGGCAAGGGTCCGGCATATGCTCGATTATGCGGACGATGATGTCTGGCTGGATCTTTTGAGCCGCATGTCGGGCTCGCCGGAGCCTGGCGCCGCCGCGTTGAAAATCGTGCTGTCGCGTCCTTTTTTGCCGCACTGAGAAAGCGTTAGCTGGAAGGAGGCATCTGCGGTAAGGCCTCGGGGCCATCGATCAATGGATCAAGGCCACAGGCGGCGGCGAGCCGAACCGGATCATCGATGAGGATCGTGTCGCCTTCGACCGTGATGCCATCGGATTGAAGTGCCGACAGGGTGCGCGACAGGCTTTCTCGTGTCATGCCCAGTTCCGATGCGATCAGGTTCTTGCCATATGGCAGCAATACGCGATGGGGCGTACCTTGGCGGCGGGCCAGGCCCAGCAAATAGCATCCGACCCGCTCTTTGACCGAACGTAGCTTTAAATTCTTGATTTGCCGCACCATGCGGCGCAATTGCCCGGCGAGATCGCCGATTACTTCCAGGGCAAGCGACGGTTCGCGGACTACCGCCGCGCGAAACGCATTCGCCTGGATCATCAACAATCGCGACGGTTCGGGGATGCGGGCGCGCATCAGATAAGGCGATTTGGTCAGAACCGCCGCCGGGATGATCAGATCAGGCGGTTCCACTACTTCGATCAACACCTCGTGCCCCGCGCTGGAGCGCCCGAGCAGATGCACCGTACCGGTTAAAACAACGATTTGAAAATTCGGGATCTCGCCCTGTTCGAACAGGAGTGTTCCCGGCGTGACGGCGTGAACGACCGCTTGGCGCAACAAGTCCGTGCGGCTTGTGGGCGAGAGCGCATTGAGCAAGGGCAAGTCGGCAAGGTCAGGGTTCGAGTCGATCATGGTCTTCAGTAACTGAGTTTTGCGAGGGATAGCACATTATCTCCGCTTCTATACAAACGTGATAATTATCACTCATAATATTGACATAAATCAAGTAAAAGCGTGCGGAAATAAAGCATTTTCCACTGCCGATAGCAAATTTTGGGCCGGGGCACGAACAATGGCCTCCCGACCCCGGACCCCGCAGCGTTTTGGAGAAATTGCTTATGACCGCTTCACGTAATCCCGGAATTTTCAGTCTGTCCGCCTCGTTGCGGTGGGGCACCTTGCTTGTATTGGCCGGATGGGGGACGGCCTGCACCGGCGCCGCACGGGCCGACGATTTCAGCGATGCGCTTAGCCAGGGCACCACCACCCTGGAAGTGCGGCCGCGCTATGAAACCGTGGATCAGACCGGCCTGCAGGATGCCGAGGCCTTCACCGTGCGCACCATGCTCGGCTACACCACGGCGCCGTTCGACGGGTTATCGGCCAGCGTGCAACTGATCGACGTGGCTCATGCGGGCAATGCATATAATTCGCTGCGCAATGGCGAAACCAAATACGCCACCATCCGGGATCCTGGCGGGGCCAATGTCAACCAGGCGTTCGTGAGCTATGCGGGGTTGCCGCAAACCACGATCAAAGCCGGGCGGCAGATCATCGCGCTCGACGATCAGCGCTTCGTCGGCAATGTGAACTTCGCCCAAAACATGCAAACCTTCGATGCCGTCACCATCGAGAACGGCAGCATTCCTTATACCACGCTTCACGCCGGCTATATTTGGGGCATCAAAAATGTTTTGAACGAGTATGTTCCAACCCAAACCTATCTTGCCGAAGGGTCGGTGGCGCGATTCAAATTCCTGAAAATCGATGGCTTCGGCTATTGGTATGGCAATGACGCCAGCCGCGTGATTCCGGGCGCCGTGGCCTGTGCGGTGGTTGGGATCAGAGCCTGTAACAGCGCCACCTATGGCGTGCGCGTTTCCGGCACCGTGTCGTTGCCCGCCACCATAAAGCTGTCTTACGAAGGTACATTTGCCAACCAGCGCCCTTATGACGGCGGCAGTGCGCTGATCAACGCCGATTATTGGCACGCCGGCGCGAAAATAACGTTCGCACCGGTCTCGCTTGGGCTCGACGAAATGGTGATGGGCAGCAACTCTAACGGCAGCTATGGGTTCCAAACACCGCTGGCCACCAGACACGCCTTCAACGGCTGGGCCGAGACTTTTTTGACCACGCCGGCGAAGGGGCTCAACAGCAAATACATAACACTGGGCATCGCCCCGGAAAAATTGACGCTGCAGGCAAGTTATTATGATTATCATTCCGACTATCAAAGCCTGCATTACGGTTCCGAATGGGATCTTTCGGCCGGCTATCCGCTGACTTCTTATTTGAAAGCGACGGTGGAGTATGCCGATTACCACGCGGAGGGCTTCGGCCTCACCACCAGGGCCGCTTGGGGCTACCTCACCTTGAATCTGTGATTACCTGGCTTGAATGATTTGAAACATGGTTTGATGGTCCTTGAGCCTGATCGATCAGGGGCCATCGATCCTTGTCAAT
>JAJZHU010000342.1 GCA_021798375.1 Pseudomonadota bacterium
GATTCGCCCGCCTCCAACCCGTCGGCGCGATCGAGGTGCACTTCAAAACCGCGGTAGCTGCGGTATAGCCAATCCCGCCCGGCGCGAATAAAGGCGCGTTGCTGATCGAGATTTTGCAGAGCCGAAATGATTTCGCCGGTTTGCGCATCGAGATCGTCGAAACGGCTTTGGATCTGCCGTTGCGCCACCAGCAATAATTTACGCACCTGCGAGATGGTTTCAAACCCCCCCATGCCCGCCCGCACCGAGCGCGCGGCGATGGCGATCTTGTCGGCCATCAGGTCCAACCGCTGCAGAAAGCGGGCGCGCAGATGTTCCAGATACGACAACTCCTCGGCCAGATCCGCCATCAGCGCCACCACATCGTGGGGGGAGCCCAGCCCCAATTCCCTGGCCGCCCGCGCCATCGCGTCGTGTGCCTGGGCCCTGATCGCCGGGTCTTCGGCCAGCGCCAGCAAGGTCTGACCGCTGGCTTCGACCTGTTCGCTTTCGGGGGTCAGCCAGGCGATCAACTGCATCCGCAGCCGCGCCTCGGCCAGCAATTTAAATTCCTTATCGGGCGTCCAACTGGCATCGCCCGAAACCACCTCGGCCGGCAACGGATCGCCCAGGCGCAGGCACGGCACGAAATCGAGCGCCGATATGATCCGTTCGATCATGGCGGCGTCGGGCGTGCCCGGCAAAACGCCGAATTCCTTGCCAATGCGCGCCAGCGGCAAGGTGGCTTCCTTGTCGCCCAGCCGAAAACTCAGCACGGCGGCATGATCGCCCTCGGCATGGCGAAACACCATGTCGGGGAAGCTGTGGAACAGCTTGCCCTGCAATTCGCAAGTTGGCGGGTTCGGAGAAATATGCATCCCATTCACGGCCCGGCCCAGGCATCGGTTGCGCATCACATCGTTTGCGTGGGCGATTTCGGCACGGGGCAATTTTTGCACCAGTGCGCATCATGGGCGAGGGAGGTAAAATTCCTGTGAACGGGATCTCGCCAAAAATCCGAAAATGCCGCGGCCCGGCTCTGTCATGAACCAGGCCTTATTGCATCGGTATCGGCGTATCAGCTTTGGCGTTCCGGCATGTAAACCACCAGGCCATCCAGCGCGTCAGTCACTTTCAACTGGCACGACAGGCGGGAATTTTCCTTGGTCGGGCTCGCCGTGCTGCCCAGCATCGCGTCTTCGTCGTCGGTCTTTGCGGGCAGCCATTCCAGTTGCGAGGGCTCGACATACACATGGCAGGTCGCGCACATGCAATTGCCGCCGCATTCGGCCTCGATGCCTTTCACCCCGCCCACAACCGCGCCATGCATCAGCGTGGTGCCGTTTTTCAGATCGAATTCTTTGCGAGTGCCGTTCAACTCTACATAGGTAATCTTCGCCATGGTCAAACTTTCAGGTCAGGAGAGATTTCAGATCAAAGCCAACATCCGCCGCCTGGGCAGGCGATAGCATCGCCTCCCCGGTCGAGAACTGACGGGCCAGCAACCGGCGCGCCAGCATATGCTCCGGCACGCGATTGACCGACTCCGCACCCAGCCACCGGCCATCACGGAAACAAAACACGGAAAAAGCGCCGCTCGCCGGATCGCCACGCAGCACCGCCTCGTCGTGGGGCGTGGTAAGGCCAACCATCTGCAATTTCAAGCTGCCTTGCTCGCTCCAGAACCACGGCAGCGCAATATAGGGGGTGGGTTTGCCAACCAGACGCTGCGCCAGGCAGCGCGCCTGATCCACCGTGTTCTGCACTGATTCCAGCCGCAGCGGCGCCGGGGAATAACGGTTGGGCGCCCTGGCGCAATCGCCATAGGCCGAAATATGCGGATCGCTGGTGGCCATGAATTCATCCACCAGGATGCCGTCCTGCACCGCGATGCCGGCTTCAAGCGCCAGTTCCACATTGGGCAGCACGCCGATGCCGATCAGCACCAGATCGGCGCCGATCAACTCGCCCGAGGTGGTTTCCACGCCCGTCACACGGCCTGCTTCGCCCACGATGCGGCTTACCCCGTCTTGAAAGCGGAGCGTGATGCCCTTGGCCGTGTGCTGCGCGGTGAAAAAATCCGACATGGTTTGAGAGATCGCCCGCGCCATCGGACGGGGGCCTGCTTCGATCACCGTGACCTCGATGCCCTTGGCGCGGGCCGAGGCGGCGAATTCCAGGCCGATAAAACCAGCCCCAATCACCACGGCGCGCCGTACCCGCGGCAGCACATCGCGGATGTAAACGGCCTCGGCCATGTCGCGCAGCCGCATCACGCCCTCAAGATCGGCGCCGATCACCGGCAAAAGCCGGTTGCGCGCCCCGGTGGCGATGGCCAAATGATCATAGGCCAGACTCTCGCCATTTTCCAGCAGCAGGCGGCGTTGTTCGGCATCGATGCGGACCGCCCGGGTCGAAACGCGCACATCGATCCTGTTTTCGGCGAAAAAAGCGGCGGGGCGCAATTGCACCCCCTCCTCATCGACCGCACCCGACAAAAACGCCTTGGACAAGGGTGGGCGCTGATACGGCAACGATGCCTCGTCGCCCACCATCACGATGCGGCCCGCGAAACCTTCCTCGCGCAGCGACATCGCCAACTGAAATCCACCCTGGCCCGTGCCCAGAATGACCAAATTCGCTATTTCAGACACCTACAAACCTCGTGGAGTTCTATTCCGCCCAAATCACGGCAGCCGGATCCCGTTATATGGGCAGGGGGATGCGTGAACAACGCCCACCGCCCGAAAAACATTCCCGCGCCGAAGATCGTATAAAGCGAGAGATGCTTTGAGGCCAGTGACCTCTGTCCGGTATCGGCGGGACGACAGGCTTTGCCCTGTGCATCGTCCGGGGAGCATTGTCATCTCGTCAACCTATCGGGGTTACAACATCCACCCGGATAGCACAGGATGAAACGGCGGTTGCATGGGAGAAAATCT
>JAJZHU010000343.1 GCA_021798375.1 Pseudomonadota bacterium
GAATGATTATGGCGTTTATGCCGAGCAGGCGATTGTGCCGGTTTCGTCGTTGGCGCTGCGTCCGCCGGGTCTTGGCAATGGCGAGGCCGCGTCGGTGTGGATGGCGTATTTTACCGCTTACGGCGCCTTGATCGACATTGCCCAATTGCAGGCGGGCGATGCGGCGGTGATTACGGCGGCTTCCAGCAGCGTAGGGGTGGCGGCGATCCAGATCGCACGGCGCGCGGGGGCGGTGGCGATAGCGGTGACTCGCACCGCCGCCAAACGCGACGCCTTGCTGGCCGCGGGCGCGCAGCATGTGGTGGTGACGGACGAGGAAGATGTCGCCGCCGCCGTGGCGCGCATCACCGCGGGCAAGGGGGCGCGGGTGGTGTTCGATCCGATCGCGGGGCCGGGTGCGGCTGCGCTGGCGCTGGCGCTCGCGCCGCAGGGGATATTGATTCTGTATGGCAATCTGAGCGGCAAGGCGGGTGAAACGCCCTTCCCGTTCGGCGTGGCGGCGGGACGAGGCCTGAGTATGCGCGGCTATCTGGTGTTCGAGATATTGCGCGACCCGGCGCGGCGGGCCAAGGCCGAGGCTTATATTCGGGCCGGATTGGCCGATGGGGCTTTGCAACCGCGGGTCGATCGGGTGTTCGGGTTCGATCAGATCGTCGCGGCGCATCGCTATCTGGAGGCCAACCAGCAACTGGGCAAAGTCGTGGTGAGTGTTAGCGAATGAGCGGGACGGTGGAACAGATTCCGGCCAGGAAGGTGCAGGAAGGCGATGTGCTGTGGACGCCCGGCGCGGCGTGGATCGCGCAGTGCAACCTGACCCACTTCATGCAGTGGCTGGCGCGCGAGCGGCAATTGCAGTTTGACGATTACGCCGCGCTGTGGCGCTGGTCCACCAGCGAACTGGAGGATTTCTGGCAGGCGATCTGGGATTACTGCGACATACGCGCCTCAACGCCCCCCACCGCCGTGCTGACGGAGCGCAAGATGCCGGGCGCCGATTGGTTTCCCGGCGCGCGGCTGAATTTCGCCGAGCATGTGCTGCGCAACGAACGCCCCGGCACGGACGCATTGTTTTATCTTAGCGAACAGATGCCGTTGCAGGGTTTTGCGTGGGAGAAATTGGCGGGCCAGGCGCGCATTGTGGCGACCGAATTGCGCCGGCGCGGCGTGCGGGCGGGCGATCGGGTGGTGGCCTATCTGCCCAACGTGCCCGAAGCCATGGCCGCCATGCTGGCCGCCGCCAGCATCGGCGCGATCTGGGCCAGCTGCTCGCCCGATTTCGGCAGCCAGGGCGTGCTCGACCGCTTTGCGCAGCTTGCTCCCAAGGTGTTGTTCTGCGCCGACGGCTATCGTTACAACGGCCGGCAATTCGACCGGCGCGATGAATTGCGGGCCATCATCGGCGCGTTGCCGTCACTGGAACTGGTGGTGGAATTGCCGCAGGCCGAGGGCGCCGGGGCGGTCCCGCTGGTGGCGCAATCGGTGTTCTGGAGCGATCTGCTTGATCGGCCCCCCGTGCCGGCGCAGGATTTTGTGTTTGAACAAGTGCCGTTCAGCCATCCGCTGTGGGTGTTGTTTTCCTCGGGCACCACGGGGCTGCCCAAGGCGATCATCCATGGCCACGGCGGCATCCTGCTGGAGATGAACAAGACACTGCGGTTTCACCATGATTTCAGGCCCGGCGAGCGCGTGTTTTTTTACACCACCACCGGCTGGGTGATGTGGAATTTCATGCTCAGCGCGCTGATGGTGGGGGCTTGCCCGGTGCTTTACGATGGCAATCCGGCCTATCCTTCGCCGGACGTGCTGTGGAAAATGGCGCAGGATTGCGGCGCCAGCTTTTTCGGCGCCAGCCCGAGCTATGTCGATATCATGCAAAAGGCCGGCATCGTGCCGCGCGAACGGTTCGATCTGAGCGCGCTGCGCGCGTTGATGCCGGCGGGCTCGCCGGTGTCGCCGGAATGCACGGCGTGGTTCTATGACGCGGTGAAGGCCGATTTGTGGGTGGCCACCGGCAGCGGCGGCACCGATTGCTGCACCGGGCTGGTGGCCAGCGTGCCGATATTGCCGGTGCGGGCGGGCGAGATACAGGCGCCGGCGCTGGGTGTCGCGGTGGCGGCGTATGACGCGCAGGGGCGCAGCGTGGTGGATCAGGTGGGGGAGTTGGTGATCACTTTGCCGATGCCCTCGATGCCGGTGGGATTTTGGGGCGATACGGACGGCAGCCGTTATCGCCAGTCCTATTTCGAGGAATTCCCCGGTGTGTGGCGCCACGGCGATTATTTCCGCATCAACGCGCGGCTGGGATGCTTTGTGGAGGGCCGTTCGGACGCCACATTGAACCGCCATGGCGTGCGCATCGGCACCGCCGAAATTTACCGCGCGCTGGCCTCGATCAAGGAGGTGGCGGATGGGTTGATCGTCAACCTTGATCTGCCGGGCGGGCGGTTTTTCATGCCGCTGTTCGTGAAAATGGCGCCGGGACAGCAGCTTACGGCAGAGTTGCAGGATCGCATCCGCGCCCATTTGCGCCGTGAATACACGCCGCGCCATGTGCCCGACCGTATCGTGGCGATGCCCGACATCCCGATGACGCTGACCGGCAAGAAGATGGAGGTGCCGGTGCGGCGCATTTTGATGGGGGTGGCGCCCGAGACGGCGGCAAACCGCAGCGCCATGCTCAACCCCCGGTCGCTCGATGATTATGTGGCGTTCGCAGCGACTTGCGGCCCGCACTATGACCAATCAGCCTGAACCAAGAAAGCATCCGAGGAAAAGCCATGCCGACAATCACTGCCAAGACGATGCCGCCTCCCGCCGTTCTGATGATCGTCACGTTGGACACCAAGGCGCAGGAGGCGGCCTTTGTGCGCGAGACACTGGAAGCCGCGGGCGTGCGGGTGGTTCACCTGGATGCCAGC
>JAJZHU010000344.1 GCA_021798375.1 Pseudomonadota bacterium
CGCAAACCGCCCGCGGCAAGCGCATCCCCCGCCAATGCGGCGTCGGCCAAACGGTGCATGGCGGTGAAGGCCAGCGGCGTGTTCAGATCGTCGCACAGCGCCGACAGCACGGATTCCGGCAGGTCGGTCCCGGCGTTCTGATGCAACGATAGCGCGCGATAGAAACGATCCAACTCGGTGCGCGCCTCGCGCAGACCGGTCTCGGTGTAATCCAGATTGCCGCGATAATGGCTGCGCAACAACAGCAAGCGCACCACCTCGGGCGGGTGATCGTGCAGCGCATCGCGCAAAGTGATGAAATTGCCGAGAGATTTCGACATCTTCTCGCCGTTCACGAGCAACATCCCATTGTGCAGCCAAACGCGGGCAAAGCTGCTGCCGGGAAAGGCGCACAGGCTTTGGGCGCGTTCGTTTTCATGATGCGGAAAGATCAAATCCTGCCCGCCGCCGTGAATATCGAAACTCGCGCCAAAATATTGCCACGACATCGCGGAACATTCGATGTGCCAGCCCGGACGCCCCCGGCCCCACGGGCTTTCCCAACCAGGAAGATCATCCTCGGATGGCTTCCACAGCACGAAATCGCCCGGATGACGTTTATAGGGCGCAACTTCGACCCGCGCGCCGGCCAGCAATTCATCCGCCGAACGACCCGACAAAGCGCCGTAATCGGCATATTTATCCACCGCGAACAGCACATGGCCCTCGGCGGCGTAGGCGTGACCGTTGTCGATCAGGCGCTTTATGATGTCGATCATCTGGCCGATATGCGCGGTGGCGCGCGGTTCCTGATCCGGCGGCAAATTGCCGAGCGCCGCCAGATCGGCATGAAAATCGGCCGTGGTGCGCGCGGTGATCGCGGCGATGGGCTCGCCCGATGCGGCGGCCCTGGCGTTGATCTTGTCGTCCACATCGGTGATGTTCCGCACATAGGTCACGCGCGGGTATAAATGGCGCAACAGCCGCGCCAACACGTCGAACACCACCATCGCCCGGGCGTTGCCCAGATGCGCCAGATCATAGACCGTGGGGCCGCAGACATACAGCCGCACATCGGCGGGATCGAGCGGTTGAAACAGCTCGCGGCGGCGGGTGGCGCTGTTGTGGAAGAATAGATCGGTCATCGGGTGGGGTTATCGCGGAAAAGGCCGGAAAGACAAGAGGCCAAACGATCAATCGACAAACGCCATCGTCGCCGCATCCACGATCGCCCCGCCGCCATCGGCCACCAGCACCGCGCCGGTGATAAAGGACGCATCATCGGAGGCCAGAAAGGCAATCGCCGCCGCCTGCTCCGACGCCTTGGCGCCCCGGCGCAACGGCAGCGGACGCACCACCCGCGCGTTCATCTCCTCCGGGGTGATGCCCCTTTGCGCCGAGAGATGTTCCAGCATCCCCTGGGTCATTTCGCTGTCGGTCCAGCCCGGACAGATCACGTTGGAACGAATATTATCAATCCCGTAATCATAGGCCAGAGAACGGTTAAGCCCCAAAAGCGCGGTTTTCGACGCGCAATAGGAAACCATCTTTCCCCCGGCCGAAAGCGCCGCCACCAACGAAACCAGCACGATCGCACCACCGCCCCGTTTGCGCATCGCCGGCACCGCGTGACGCGCCAGGAACATCGGGCCGTCGAAATTCACCGCCATCGCACGCCGGTAATCGTCCATCGGGATATCCTCGGCGCCGCCGCCAATGCCCACCCCGGCGTTGGCGATCGCCACATCGAGCCCGCCGAATTCCCGCACCGCCGTCGCCACCGCCGCGGCGATATGCGCCTCGTCGGCGGCGTCCCCGGCGACGGCGATCCCGCCGATTTCGGCCGCCACGGCGGCAATCGCCTCGATGCGGCGGCCGGTGACCACCACCCTCGCCCCCTCCTCCGCCAATCGCCGCGCTGTGGCCGCACCAATCCCGCCGCCACCACCAGTAACCAGGGCAACCTTGCCTTCAAAACGTGGCTTCATGGATTTTTAATACCCCACCGTAAAACGTTCGCGGTGATGTTGCGGATGTTGCAGCTCCGCGATCATCGCCATGGCGTAATCCTCGATCGAGATGCGGCTCTCGCCGTTTTGATCGAATAATATCTCGTTTTTACCGTAACGGAACTTGCCGGTGCGGCTGCCCGGACGCAGCCAGGCCGAGGGGGCCAAAAACACCCAATCAAGCTCTTTTTCGTCTTTCAGCACGTAATAAAGCGCGCGGGTGCCGAGGATGGCCGGCTTGTACGGATCGAACTCCTTGTTCCACATGGAAGAATCGATGTATTCGACACCTTCCTTGGTTTGCAGGCTGGCGGCGCCGCCCACGCCCAGCAGACGCGGCACCCCGGCCTTTTTCGTGGCGGCAACGATCGCTTTGTGCCCGGCGAGGGACTTCTCGTAGGCTTGCGGATCCTGGTTGCCGGGATGAAAAGCGTGGATGACGGCATCATGGCCTTGCAATACCTTGGCCAACGCATCGATGTCGTAAATATCGCAAGGCACGCCGGTAAGGCGCGGATGCGGCGGCAACGACGACGCATGGCGGGAAATGGCGGTGATCTGGTTATCCGTGTAGGCCAGCGCCTCGGCCAGGATGGCGCCGCCAATGTTGCCCGTGGCGCCGATGATGGCGATTTTCATGAACATCTCCCGTGGTTATCGTTGTCGCTGGATACAGGATAAGACCTTTGATAACTTGCTTGTAAGGGCCTTTTTGGGTTTTTTGCACCAGCCGGTGCGGTTGGGAGGATCATGCGTGGATGGGTGATTTTTCCAGCAGTTGCGCCCCGCAATCGATCAGAAACGCGGCGATCCGGTCCATTTCCTTGGCTGGGCGGGTTGTGTCGTGGAAACCATCGCTGCCGGATGAACCGCCTGGCACCCAGATAATCGTCTCGTAGCGCGCGCGGGTG
>JAJZHU010000345.1 GCA_021798375.1 Pseudomonadota bacterium
AAGAGAATGTCCATGTTCATAACATAGGACGCGAGGCCAAGACTTCAAATTGCTTTCAATAGTCTCTATACGCCTTTGCACCAACAAGGAGTTGCCCCATGCCCGCCATCACCCTGCCCGACGGTTCCGTGCGCGAATTCGCTGGCCCCGTCACCGGCACCGAGATCGCGGCCAACATCGGGCCGGGCCTCGCCCGCGCCGCATTGGCCGTGGTGGTGAACGGCCAGGAGATGGATCTGTCGCGCACGATCGCCGCAGACAGCCAGATCGTATTCATCACCCGCAAGGACCCGGCGGCGCTCGCCATGATCCGCCACGACGCCGCCCACGTGCTGGCCGAGGCAGTGCAGGAGTTGTTCCCCGGCACCCAGGTTACCATCGGCCCGTCGATCGAAAACGGGTTCTACTATGATTTCGCCCGCAACGAACCCTTTACCCCCGAAGACCTGCCGGTGATCGAGGCCAAGATGCGCGAGATCATCGCACGCAACGCCCACTTCGAGCGCGAGGAATGGTCACGCGAAGACGCCATCGCCTTCTTCCAAAACAAGGGCGAGCGCTACAAAGCCGAACTGATCAGCGATCTGGCCGCGGATCAGGTCATCACCATCTATCGTCAGGGCCAGTGGCTCGATCTCTGCCGTGGCCCGCACATGCGCGGCACGGGCGACATCGGCACCGCCTTCAAACTGCAAAAAGTCGCCGGAGCCTATTGGCGCGGCGATCACCGCAACGCCATGCTGTCGCGCATCTACGGCACCGCGTGGCGCGATCAAAAAGAACTCGATACCTATCTGACCATGCTGGAAGAGGCCGAAAAGCGCGATCATCGCCGCATCGGCAAGGAAATGGACCTGTTCCATATCCAAGAAGAAGCCACCGGCTCGATCTTCTGGCACCAAAAGGGCTGGAAGCTCTACCGCACGCTGGAATCCTACATCCGCCGCAAGCTCGAAGCCGCCGATTACCGCGAGGTGCGCACCCCGCAACTGGTCGATCGCGTGCTGTGGGAAGCCTCCGGCCATTGGGAAAAATACCGCGAGCACATGTTCCTCGCCCGCGTCGAGGACGAAGACAAAACCCTGGCGCTGAAACCGATGAACTGCCCGTGCCATGTGCAGATCTTCCGCCAGGGCCTGAAATCATACCGCGATCTGCCGCTGCGCATGGCCGAATTCGGCGCGTGCCATCGCTATGAACCCTCGGGCGCCTTGCACGGCATCATGCGCGTGCGCGCCTTCACCCAGGACGACGCCCATATCTTCTGCACCGAAGATCAGGTCGCGGAAGAAACGGCGAAATTCGTCGGCTTGCTGCATGAAGTTTACAGCGATCTCGGCTTTACCCAGATTCTGGTCAAATTCTCCACCCGCCCCGATCAGCGCTCGGGCGACGAGGCAACCTGGGACAAAGCCGAGGCCGCCTTGCGCGAAGCCTGCGATTTGGCGGGAGTCGAATATCAGATCAACCCCGGCGAGGGCGCGTTTTATGGGCCGAAACTGGAATTCACCCTCCTCGATGCCATTGGCCGCCATTGGCAATGCGGCACCTTACAGGCGGATTTCATTCTGCCGGAACGGCTGGACGCCGAATATGTAGCCGAAGACGGCAGCAAAAAGCGTCCGGTAATGCTGCATCGGGCGATTTTGGGCAGTTTCGAACGCTTCATCGGCATTCTGATCGAACAATATGCCGGCCGTTTCCCGCTGTGGCTCGCCCCCGTGCAAGTGGTGGTGGCAACCATCGTCTCCGACGCCAACGAATATGCCACCGCAGTGGCCAAACAATTGCGCGCGGCAGGGATCGAGGTGCGCACCGATCTGCGCAACGAAAAAATCAACGCCAAGGTGCGCGAACACTCGCTGGCCCATGTGCCGGTGATGTTCGTGGTCGGCCGCCGTGAAGCCGAGGAAGGCAAGGTGGCCATCCGCCGCCTGGGCAGCCAGGCCCAGGAAATCCTCGATCTCGCCGCCGCGATCGAAACCGTGGCGCGGGAAGCGCTGCCCCCCGATTTGCGTACCGTCGGCGCGTAGAGCTTATTTCGCTTTCGCCGTCCCATCGATCAGCTCCATCGATGGGATATTGGCGATCAGCCGGTGGAAACTCGCGATCAGCGTTTCACGTTCCTCGGCGCTGAACCCGCGCAACAAAGCCTCATCGCCAACCCACGTCAGCGCCACGCCGCGATCATGAATCACCTGCCCCGCGGGCGTAAGATACAATTGCAACCGGCGGGCATCGGCGGGATCGATGCGAACATCGATCAGGTTGCGCTTCGCCAGCCCCTGAATGCCCCGGCTCACCACCGAGCGATCCACCGCCGAAACCTCCATCGCCCGCTGCTGGCTGGCCCCCGGTTCGGCGCCGGCAAGGCCGATGATGCGCCATTCTGTGGTCGAAAGCCCGAATTCGCGCCGCAACAGCCGCCCCGCCCTGATGTTGATTTGATTCGAGATCAAATTCAAAAAATAACTGGGGCATTTGTCATAGTTCGTGACAAAAGGAGAATGTTCAGGTGATTCTGCGGCGGATTTCGGCATCGGGGACCCAAGCGGTTCGATAATTTACTTGCGTTTGCAAGTTTCTCTGTTAGACTATCTCATAACACATAATACACAAGGGGTCGTCCAATGTATGTTCGCAACTGCTGGTATATGGCCGGGTGGAGCCACGATTTCACCACCGGGTCCATCACCGCCCGCACCGTGATCGAAGAAGATCTGGCCATCTACCGCAAGACCGATGGCACGCTGGTGGCCATGGAAAATTGCTGCTGCCACCGCAAAGCGCCGCTCTCGGTGGGTCAAATCGAAGGCGACGACATCCGCTGCATGTATCACGGGCTGAAATTCGGCCCCGACGGCCAATGCAACGAGATTCCGCAGTCCGACC
>JAJZHU010000346.1 GCA_021798375.1 Pseudomonadota bacterium
GGTTGCTGGAAGCCTGATAAACTCTGGCCTTTTGCGTGGATTGCTATAATTTTGCCCCATGCCGTTTGATCCTTTCCCCCCCGCTCCGTCCATGCGCCGGCCCGTTGCGGTCTGGTTGTTCGCCGTCACTTTCATGTTGTGGGTGATGATCGTGCTGGGCGGCGCCACGCGGTCGTGGGGTTCGGGGCTGTCGATCATGGAATGGGCGCCGGTCACGGGGATTCTGCCGCCGCTGTCGCACGCCGAATGGGAACGGTTGTTCGGGCTGTATCAGCGGATACCGCAATATAAATTGGTCAATGATGGCTTTGGGCTGGCCGGGTTTCAGCATATCTTCTGGCTGGAATGGACGCATCGCCTGTGGGGGCGGTTGATTGGCCTCGCGGTTTTGCTGCCGTTGCTGGTGTTTTGGCGGCAGGGACAGATCGACCGGCGGTTGGGCTGGCGGTTGCTCGGGCTGTTTTGCCTGGGCGGGCTGCAAGGGGCGGTGGGCTGGTTCATGGTCGCGTCGGGCTTTATGGCCGATAGCATCGCGGTTTCGGCTTACCGGTTGGTGATCCATCTATCCCTGGCGCTGGTGCTGTTTGCCGCCATGCTGTGGACGGCGCTGTCGGTGGCGGCGCGCGCGCCGGTGCGGCTGGCGGGTTGGCGGCCGATGCGCGCGGCATTGCGCGCCGCCACGCTGCTGTTGGTGTTGACCATCGTGGCGGGCGGATTTGTTGCCGGCACCAAGGCAGGATTCACCTACAACAGCTTTCCCTTGATGGATGGCAGGCTGGTGCCCGCCGGATATGCCGCGCTGCACCCGCTGTGGCGCAATTGGTTTGAAAATATCCCCGCGGTGCAATTCGATCATCGCGTGCTCGCCACGCTGAGTTTGGCCGCGCTTTCGATCATCGGTCTGTTGGGAATCGCGCGCGCGCCAACGCCGTGGCTGCGGCGCCGCTTTGGGGGCTTGTTGGCGGCGGTGCTGACCCAATATAGCTTGGGGGTGGTAACGTTGCTTGCGGTGGTGCCGCCCTTGCTTGGCACGTTGCATCAGGCGGTGGCGATGATCGTGTTGGCGGCGGCGCTTGCCACGCTGCATGGGTTGCGCGGCGCGCGATGACGGCGCGCAAAAATTTTTGATTTAACAGGACAATTCAACATGCTTGATCAGCTTTCGCCCATGGCAACGACGGACCGGCTTTTCTTCGAGAAGGCCGGCGCGATGCTGGATCGCGACAGCGCCGAGCGCATTGTCAAAGACACGCTGTCCAGCAAGGACGACGGCGAATTATTCCTGGAATACCGCGAAAACGAGCATGTGAGCATCGATGACGGACGCATCCGCGCCGCCGGTTTCAATACCAACATGGGATTCGGGCTGCGCGCCGTGCACGGCGAGGAATGTGGCTATGCCCACGCCGGGGAAATCTCGCAAGCCGCGCTGAAACGCGCCGCCGAGACAGTGAATGCCGTGGGCGCGGGCCACAGCGGCACCCAGGCCTTGGCGCCCAGTTCGCGCAACATCCGGCTTTATTCGCCCGCCAACCCGGTGGCCGAGGGCGATTTCGCCTCGCGCACCGCGCTGTTGGGCGAACTCGACGCCTATGCCCGCGGCAAGGATCCGCGCGTGGTGCAGGTTTCCGCCTCGCTTTCGGCGGAATGGCAGGCGGTGCGGATCATCCGCGCCGACGGCGCCAATGTCGCCGATCTGCGGCCCTTGGTGCAGTTGTATGTCTCGGTGGTGGTCGAACAAAACGGCCGCCGCGAGCAAGGCGGCTATGGCATGGGCGGCCGCGTGGCCTATCAAACCATTCTGAACCCCGAATCCTGGCAAGGCGCGGTGGACGAGGCGTTGCGCCAGGCCACCACCCTGCTTGAAGCGGTTCCCGCCCCGGCGGGCGAAATGGAAGTGGTGCTCGGCTCCGGCTGGCCGGGGATTCTGCTGCACGAAGCCATCGGCCACGGCTTGGAAGGCGATTTCAACCGCAAACAAACCTCGGCCTTCGCCGGGCTGATGGGCAAGCAAGTGGCGTCGAAAGGCGTCACCGTGATCGATGACGGCACCCTGCCGGATCGCCGCGGCAGCCTGACAGTGGACGACGAAGGCACGCCGACCAGCCGCACCATTCTGATCGAAGACGGCATCCTGGTGGGATATCTGCAAGACCGCCTGAACGCCCGGTTGATGAACATGCGCGCCACCGGCAACGGACGCCGCCAATCCTATGCCCACGCGCCAATGCCGCGCATGACCAACACCCTGATGCTGGGCGGCAATCATACCACCGAGGAAATGATCTCCTCGGTCAAACGCGGGCTTTACGCGGTGAATTTCGGCGGCGGGCAGGTGGATATCACATCGGGCAAATTCGTGTTTTCGGCATCGGAAGCCTATCTGATCGAAAACGGCAAAATCGGCGCGCCGGTGAAAGGCGCCACGCTGATCGGCAACGGACCCGATGCGCTGACGCGGGTTTCGATGATCGGCAACGATATGGCGCTCGACCCCGGCATCGGCACCTGCGGCAAAAACGGCCAGGGCGTGCCGGTGGGGGTGGGACAGCCGACATTGAAGATGGCGGGGCTGACAGTGGGCGGCACGGCGCAGGGGTGAGGCATCAATGACCAAGGTTCTCACCGTCACGCCAAACCCCGCCGTCGATCTTTCCTATGTGTTGCCGCATCTGGTGTCGTTTCACAAACTCCGCACCGGGGCGCTGAAGGAAGATCCGGGCGGCGGCGGCATCAATGTGGCGCGGGTGCTGAAGGCGCTGGGCTGCGACGCCGAGGCCGTCACCATGCTGGGCGGCCCGATCGGGCAATTGCTCGCCCAGTTGTTGAATAAATCGGGCGTGAAATGGCGGGCGGTGAATATCGCCGGGGAAACCAGGCTG
>JAJZHU010000347.1 GCA_021798375.1 Pseudomonadota bacterium
CTTCCTCCCCCCCCCTTTGCTACCTGCCGCACTCTTTCATTGCTTAGGCCAATCCCCCCATGCGCAAGCGTCGCGGACGCCCCCTCGATGGGTGGCTGATTATTGACAAACCCTCGGGCATCACCAGCACCAGCGTGGTGAACAAGGTTCGCCGGGCGTTCGACGCGCAAAAAGCCGGGCATGGCGGCACGCTGGATCCGCTCGCCACCGGGATTTTGCCGATTGCTTTTGGTGCCGCCACCAAAACGGTGCCCTATATCATGGACAGCACCAAGATTTACCATTTCACCCTACAATTCGGCGAATCGCGCGACAGCGACGATGCCGACGGTGCGGTGACGGGAACGTCTGATGTGCGCCCCACCAACGCGCAGATCGAAGCGCAATTGCCGCGGTTTCGTGGCGATATCATGCAAGTGCCGCCCGTCTTTTCGGCCATCAAAGTGGCCGGCGAGCGTTCCTATGACATGGCGCGCGAGGGCAGGGCGGTGGAATTGCCGCCACGTCCGGCGCGGATCGATCGATTCGAGCTGATCGAACGCATCGACGAAGATCAGGCAGTGTTCGAGGTGCAATCGGGCAAGGGCGTGTATATGCGCAGTCTGGCGCGCGATTTGGCGCTGGCCTGCGGCGGTTTGGGCCATATCACGGCATTGCGGCGTTTGCGCGTGGGGCCGTTTTTGGAAAGCGCTTCGATCAGGCTCGATGCGATTTTACTGGACAAATCGCCCGAGGAAGAGGATACCCCCCCCACTTCTTCGGCGCTTTTGCTGCCTGTTGTGACCGCCCTGGCCGACATCCCGGCGCTGGCCATGACCGAAAGCGAAGCCTTTGCCCTGAAACAAGGCCAGGCGATCAGCCTGGTTGCGTTGATGGGGCGGATCCCTGGCGAGGCCGACCCTAACAACGGGTTGGTTCGGGCCATGGCGGGGGGGCGCGTGATCGGGTTGTGCCGTCTGGTTGACGGCAATTTGCAACCCGAACGCATCATGTAACTCAAGTATCAGGAGAATCACGATGTCGATTACCGCAGAGCGCCGCACGGCGCTTATTGGCGAATTCGCCACCAATGACGTGGACACCGGCAGCCCAGAAGTTCAGGTGGCGGTGCTTTCCGAACGGATTGTCAACCTTACGGAACATCTCAAGACCCACGCGAAGGATTTCCATTCGCGCCGCGGTCTGTTGGTGCTGGTTGGCCGTCGCCGCCGCTTGCTCGATTATCTAAAAAGAACCTCGCAAGCACGTTACGAGACCCTGATCGGGCGTCTTGGCCTGCGTCGCTGAATAAGGACGCGGCCCCTGCTCCAAGCCTTGGGGCAGGGGCCGTTTTCACTGATTGCCTGAATTGATTGCCTAAGATGCTGTCTTTGCCCATGGGGGCAGGGATTCCAAGCGTGAACGACGAATAAACGGATTTAGAGACACTGCGGGGATTTGATCTGGGGGCTTTTCCCGGCGTTTCCGGCCATAAGGAACTTGGTTGCGTAAGCCGCAGAGCTTTGCTGCGGCGACCGTAGCCCTTCCTTATAGCCCGAGACGCCGATTTTCCCGCTGATTCCTGCACTCTCACCCCGTTTGTCCGCGTTCCACGCGTACCAGAGAGGATTTGGAATGTTTAATTATTTCCGCAAGGAACTCGATTGGGGTGGACGCAAGCTGGTTTTGGAAACCGGCAAGATCGCGCGCCAAGCCGATGGCGCCGTGTTGGTGAGCTATGGCGACACCATCGTGTTGTGCACGGCCGTTGGCGCCAAATCGGCCAAGCCGGGACAGGATTTCTTCCCGCTGACCGTGAATTATCAGGAAAAAGCCTTTGCCGCCGGCAAGATCCCGGGTGGCTTCTTCAAGCGCGAAGGCCGTCCGTCCGAGAAGGAAACCCTGGTTTCCCGCCTGATCGATCGCCCGATCCGTCCGCTGTTCCCGCATGGTTTCAAGAACGAAGTGCAAGTGGTTGCCACCGTTCTTAGCCATGATCTGGAGAATGATCCCGACGTGGTGGCCTTGATCGGCTGTTCGGCGGCTTTGACGCTTTCGGGCATTCCGTTCTTTGGCCCGGTGGCCGCTGCCCGCGTGGGTTACATCAATGGCGAATACGTGCTGAACCCCACCACGGAGCAGGGCAAGGGGAGCATCCTGGAGCTCCTCGTTGCGGGCACCAGCGAAGGCGTGTTGATGGTTGAATCCGAAGCCCGCGAGCTTTCGGAAGACGTGATGCTGGGGGCGGTGCAATTCGGCCACGACAGTTTCCTGCCGGTGTTGAAGGCGATCATTGAATTGGCCGAAGTGGCGGCGCGCGAGCCTTGGGCGTTGCCCGAGGTTTCCGATGCCGAACTGGTGCTGGCCAAGCGTTTGGGCGAATTGGCGCGTGCCGGTCTTGCCGATGCTTATGGCGAGACCCGCAAGCAGGTCCGTCAGGAAAAGATCGGTGCGGTGAAGAAGGCCACGCTGATCACCCTGGTCGAGGAAGGCTTTGATGCCGACAAGGCCAAGGGGCTGTTCAAGGAATTGGAAGCCGATATCGTGCGCAACGCGATCCTGAACACGGGTCTGCGCATCGATGGCCGCGATACCAAGACCGTACGCCAGATCGTGGCCGAAGTGGGCATTCTGCCCCGTGCCCATGGCTCGGCGTTGTTCACCCGCGGCGAAACTCAGGCTTTGTGCGTGGCGACGCTGGGCACCGGCCAGGATGAGCAGATCGTGGATGCGCTGGACGGCGAATATCGCGAGAATTTCATGTTGCATTACAACTTCCCTCCGTATTCGGTGGGTGAAGCCGGCCGCATGGGCAGCCCGGGCCGCCGCGAAATCGGCCATGGCAAGCTGGCGTGGCGCGCGATTCATCCGTTGCTGCCGGCCAAGGATG
>JAJZHU010000348.1 GCA_021798375.1 Pseudomonadota bacterium
AGCGGCGCCAGAACTTTGTGGCCTGAGATGGTTTCCAAAAACGTTTCGATGTCCGCGAAAAATCGTGCTTGCAGACGCCCGTCGAAAAGATGCAGTTTGCGGCCAGCCAGATCGCCAGCCTGAATTCCGTTGGTGCCCTCATAGATCATCGAAACCCGCACATCGCGCGCCAATTGTTCGATGCCCCACTCGCTGATATAGCCATGGCCGCCCAATATCTGGATTCCCAGATTGGCCGCGTCAAAGCCGCATTCGGTCAGCATGGATTTCGCCACGGGGGTGAGAAGCTGCACCATATCGTCGGCGGCCTCGCGTACTTTCGCATCGGCGGAGACGTGAGAAAGATCCAGCGCACGCCCCAACATGACCGATAAAGCCCGTCCACCTTCGGTATAGGCGCGCTGTGTCAGCAACATGCGCTTTACATCTGGATGTTGATCGATTGTGTCAGCCGCGACAGAATGATCGATCGCCGTGCCGGCGGCGCGTCCTTGACGGCGCTCGGCGGCATAGGCGGTGGCAATTTGCAAGGCGGCTTCGCCGATCGCAACACCTTGCACGCTCACCGCCAATCGGGCGGCGTTCATCATGGTGAACATGGCTTTCAAGCCGCTGTTTTCGGGGCCGACCATAAAGCCGGTGGCTTCCTCGAAATTCATCAGGCAAGTGGCCGAGCCTTTCATCCCCATTTTATGCTCGATGCCGCCGCAGGAAAGTTGATTGGGTAGGACAAATTTTCCTGCCGCGTCAGGCAGTTTTTTGGGTACCAAAAATACGCTGATGCCGCGTGTTCCCGCCGGGGCATCGGGCAGACGCGCCAACACCAGATGGATGATATTGTCGGTAAGATCCTGTTCGCCGCCCGAAATGAAAATCTTGGTTCCGGTGATGCGATAACTACCGTCCGGGGCAGGCACCGCCTTGCTGCGCAGCAATCCCAGATCGCTGCCGCAATGCGGTTCCGTCAGGTTCATCGTCGGCAGCCATTCCCCTGATAGCAGGCGTGGAATATAGGTATCCTTCAATTCCGCCGATGCATAGGCACCCAGCAAGCGACACGCACCTTCGGTCAGACCGCGATACATCGCATAGGCCAAATTGGTGGAACACATCATCTCCTCCACCAAATTTCCCACGAAATGCGGCAGACCCTGGCCGCCATATTCAGGATCGCCTGTCAAGCCCAACCAGCCACCTTCGGCGACCTGGCGATGGGCCGCCGGAAAGCCGGGGGCGGTGGTAACTTTTCCCTCGTGAAAACGGCAGCCCTCTTTATCGCCCACTTGATTCAGCGGCAGCAACACGCCTTCACAAAGTTTGGCGGCTTCTTCCAGCACGGCTTCGATCACATCCGGCGCGACGTGGGAAAATGCTTCACACGTCAAAAGATCCCCGACAGAGAAAACATCATCGAGCAGAAATTTATAATCCTGCAAAGGCGCCTTGTATGAAGTCATGTGTTCCAGCCATGCAAAAAAATATGTGATCGAAAGTGGAAAGGACGTCTTCCCCTCGCGTTCAGATTGGATAATGCCGATGCGTCAATTGCGTGGTGATCCAGCGCAGATCGGTAAACTCGGCGATCGCCGCCTTGCCGCCGAAACGGCCATAGCCCGAACCCTTTACGCCGCCAAACGGCATTTGCGCTTCATCTTGCACGGTTGGCCCATTGATGTGGCAAATGCCGCTTTGGATCCGACCGGCAATCTGATAGGCGCGCGAAATGTCACGGCCGAACACCGCGGCCGACAGCCCATATTCGGTATCGTTGGCGATATGCACGGCATCTTCCAGATCCTTTGCCCGCACGATAACGGCGATCGGGCCAAAGGATTCTTCGGCATACAACCGCATTTCCGGCGTTACGCGGTCGATCAGGGTCGGTTGGAATATCGCGCCTTCATAGCTGCCGCCGGCTTGCAACACGGCCCCTTTCGACAGCGCATCATGCATCAGCTCCGCCACATGGTTCGCCGCCTCGGTGCTGATCATCGCGCCCAGGACGGTGTTGTTGTCGCGCGGATTGCTGGCCGTGAGCGATTTTGTCTTGGTGGTAAAGCGTGCAACGAATTCGTCGGCGATTGCGGGATCCACCACGATGCGCTCGGTGGACATGCAAATCTGCCCCTGGTTGAAAAATGCGCCAAAGGCCGCGGCCTTCACTGCTTCGTCGAGGTCGGCATCGTCGAGCACCAGGAACGGCGCCTTGCCGCCCAATTCCAGCAACACCGGTTTCAATTGCTCCGCCGCCAGTTTGGCGATGATTTTGCCCACGCGGGTCGATCCGGTGAAATTGATGCGGCGCACGGCTGGGTGGGCGATTAACGCCGCCACAATCGCGCCCGCGTCGGCCGGTGCGTTGGTCACCACATTCACCACCCCATCGCCAAGCCCGGCTTGTTGCAGCAATGTGCCGATCAGGCGATGGGTGCCTGGGCACAATTCCGAGGCCTTCAACACCACGGTGTTGCCGCAGGCCAGCGGCATCGCCAGGGCGCGGGTGCCAAGAATCACCGGCGCGTTCCAGGGTGCGATGCCCAGCACCACGCCTGCCGGCACGCGAATGGCCGTGGCCAGGTTGCCTGGAACATCGGAAGGGATCACCTCACCACCGATTTGCGTGGTCATCGAGGCCGCTTCGGTAAGCATATTGGCGGCCAGCATGGCGTTAAAGCCGCCCCAACCGGCGGTGCCGCCGGTTTCCGTCACCATCAAACGGCCGAATTCGGCGCCGTTGGCGCGAAACAATTCGGCGGCTTTCAACAAACGCGCGCGGCGTTCGTTGGGGCCAAGCGCCGCCCAACCCGGCAATGCCGCCTGCGCCGCATCGGCCGCCTTCAGGGCCTCCGCCACCGAAGCGGCGGCA
>JAJZHU010000042.1 GCA_021798375.1 Pseudomonadota bacterium
ACGCCGAAGTGATGGTGGCCGGTGGCGCCGAAGCCACCGTATGCCCGATCGGCATCGCCGGTTTCTGCGCCGCGCGCGCCCTTTCCACCAATTTTAACGACTCGCCCCAGCACGCCTCGCGCCCGTGGGACAAAAGTCGCGATGGCTTTGTGATGGGCGAAGGCGCCGGAATTCTGGTGCTGGAAGAATATGAACACGCCAAGAAGCGCGGCGCCAAGGTTTACGGCGAAGTGGTCGGGTATGGCATGTCGGGCGACGCCTATCACATCACCGCCCCGTCCGAGGGTCACGACGGTGCCTTCCGCGCCATGAAAGCGGCGTTGCGCAACAGCCCCGGCATCACCGTGGAAGACATCGGCTATGTCAACGCGCATGGCACTTCGACCATGGCCGACGATCTGGAACTGTCGGCGGTCGAACGCCTGTTCGGCGACTCGGCGCGAAATTTGGCGATGTCCTCCACCAAATCCTCCATCGGCCATCTGCTTGGTGCGGCCGGCGCGGTCGAGGCGATTTTCTCGCTGCTCGCGCTGCGCGATCAGGTTGCCCCGCCCACGCTCAATCTGCACGAACCCAGCACCCAAAGCGTGATCGACCGCGTGGCGCTGGAATCCCAACCGCGTCCTATCAAGGTCGCGCTGTCGAACAGCTTCGGCTTTGGCGGCACCAACGCTTCGATCATGTTCCGGGGCGTCTAATTGCGCCGGCTATTCACGGCGGGGTTGCTGCTAACCCTGCTGGCCGGCGGCGTGGGGCTGACGTGGCTGCGCCGCGCCGCCAATGCCCCCGGCCCTCTGCCCACGCCAAGCGACCTGGTGATCCCGCGCGAGGGAGTTGCCCCCCTTTCCCGCGATTTGGCCGCTCTGCATTTGGTGAAAGATCCATTGGTGTTCCGGATGGCGGCGCTGCTGTCGCACGGCGACGGAAATTTGCATGCGGCGGAGTTTTCCTTTCCCGCCCAGGCGTCGGTGGCCCAGGTGCTGCAAATTCTGCGCACGGCCAAGCCGGTGTTGCACAAGCTCACCATCCCCGAGGGGCTGACCGCGCAACAAATCGCGATTCTGCTGACCAACGCCAACGCCGCCAGCGGCCCGGTGCCGCCGCTGACCGAGGGCGAGTTGTTTCCCGACACCTATAAATTCGAACGTGGCGTATCGCGCGCTGCATTGGTCCGCATGGCCAAGGCGCAGATGGACAAGGTGCTGCAAGAAGAATGGCAAGACCGCGTCGCCGGGCTGCCGCTTGCCACCCCCGAGCAGGCGTTGATCCTAGCCAGCATCGTCGAGCACGAAACCGCCCTGCCGGACGAACGCCCACACGTCGCGGCCGTGTTCGAGAACCGTCTGCGCGCCGGCATGAAACTGGAATCCGACCCCACCGTGATTTACGGCGCCAGCAACGGCCTGGGTGAGTTGGATCATCCCATCACCCGCGCTGAACTGGACGCGGCCACGCCCTATAACACCTATGTGATCACCGGCCTGCCACCCACCCCCATCGCCAGTCCCGGCCGCGCCGCCATCCACGCCGTGCTGCATCCCTTGGCCAGCGAGGATCTGTATTTCGTCGCCAACGGAACCGGGGGAAGCAGCTTCGCGCCGACGCTGTCGGAGCACAAACAGAATGTGGAGAAATGGCGGAAGCTGGGACACTGAGTCATTCCCACGTATATCCCTTTGACATACCCCAATCGGCGGGATATACCTACAGTATGCACCGGGGATTCAATCCATGACCACCACCACCATCTTTCAAACCAATCGTTCACAGGCGGTGCGCCTCCCCAAAGACGTGGCGTTTCCTGCGGGCGTGCGCGAAGTCACCATTCTGCGCGATGGTCCGCGTCGGGTTATTGTTCCATCGAATGCGGTTTGGGATGATTTTTTCGCGGCTCCTGGGGTCGATCTGGGCGAGCGTGAACAACCGGCGGCGCAAATTCGCGAGTCATTTTAACATGCTGCGCTACATGCTCGACACCAATCTATGCGTCCGGGTGCTGCGCGACCGGCCGCAACAGCTGCGAGAACGCTTCAACGCCGAGGTGCCCGGCCTGTGCATCTCGACGATTGTTTTGACGGAACTTCTCCATGGCGCGGCCAAATCGGCGCGGCCGATCGACAACCGCCAGGAAGTCGAACGATTTGCCGCCCGGCTCGCCGTGCTCGATTTCGATGCCGACGCCGCGGCCCATGCCGGCGATATCAGAGCTACATTGGAACGCGCCGGTTGCCCGATCGGTGGCTATGATGTGCTGATCGCCGGCCACGCGCGCAGTCGCGGATTGATCGTGGTGACTGGGAATTTGGGTGAGTTCACCCGGGTGGCTGGTCTGCGGTGTGAAGATTGGCTGGCGAACCACCAATAAAAACGCGCCGGAGCGATCTAAATCACGCGGCGCGTCTTATTCACACCAACAATCTCCCAGCGAGGAGAAGTGGTGCCCAGGGACGGAATCGAACCATCGACACTGCGATTTTCAGTCGCATGCTCTACCAACTGAGCTACCTGGGCACGGTATTGGCCGGAGGCGCAGCTATTACTTCACCCATGCCCGTCGATCAACCCGCTTTTTTGCAATTTTATTCTTCCGGCTCAATTTCTTGCGACTCAACGGGTTCGCCCGGAGTTCTGTAGGATTCGTTGAACCAGCGCCCCAAATCCACGTCGGCACAGCGACGCGAGCAAAACGGCTTGAATGCCGGCTGGCTCGGCTTGCGGCAAATCGGGCATTTCGACGCCGACGCGGGCGATGCCGGAGTAAGCGGAATTGGATCGGCCATCATGCCTCCTCGATCAGATAAAATGGCGCGGACAGGCCAGGATCGGCCTGCAATTGCACGCCATAGACGGCCCCATGCGCAAATGCCGCCAACGCCACCGGATCGCGCTCCAGCGCCTCGATGATCGCAGGCAACGCCCGCAGCCGCCAGGGACGCTGCGGCAGGCGTGCGGCCTCGCACAGGGCGCGCAGCCCGGTCGCGTGCGGGCCTTGGGACAATTCATGCAAGGGCGGATGACGGCGCGTGCGCACGATCTCGGCCAGCCCCATCGGCGTAAACCCGGCCAGACGCGGCGCGCGCGGGTCGCTCGCCAGCAGCGCCGTCAGTTCCGGCCCCAGACTCGCGCGTTTCCTGGCCGGCAGCCCGGCGAAATCGACCAGAATCGTGCCGGCCAGATCGCGCAGACGGATTTGGCGCACAAGTTCCGGCAACAATGCCCGATTGGCGGCAAAATGCGCGTTCGCCCGCGCCTCGCGCCCGCCGCCCAGGCCACTGTCGAGGTCGATCGCCACCAAGGCGCGGGTGGGCTCGATATGGATCATGGCGCCGCCGGAAAGCTTCACACTGGATTCGAACAAGGCCGCCACCTCGCTTTCCAGCGCATCGTCGAACGCCTGCGGCACCAAACGCAGCCGCCCCCCCCATTCGGAACGCAACCGGGCCAGCGTCGCCGCATCATCGATCAAAATCGGCGCATCGGGATAAAATGCGGCGAGTTCGCGCAAAGCGCCAGGCCCGCGCGCCAGTAAAACCGGAGCATCACCCTCGGTCTGCTCCAACCCGCGCGCCGAAAGCCGCACGCCCTTGCCTGCCTGGGCCGCGCGGGTAACGCGCACGGTAACCGCACCGCCCTCGGAGAGCCCCTTGCCACCCTCGCTATCGGGCAGAAAGCCATCGCCATCGGCAAGACGCACGAAACACCCCGCCAGACTGGGCGCCACCGCCGCCACACGGCCGCGATGCAGGTCTTCCACCCCGTCAGGGCGGCCAGGACGCCACAGCGCGAAATCGAGCAGCGTCTCGCCCGCCACCGCCGCCACCCGGATTTCCCCCGGCGAAACCGCGGCGCGAATTTGCACATTCACGGCAGCTTGTATCCCAAACCGCGCAACAACTGCGCCGTTTCAAACAAAGGCAGCCCCACCACACCGCTGTACGACCCGGATATCGAACGCACAAAGGCCGCGGCCCGGCCCTGAATGGCATAACCGCCCGCCTTGCCGTGCCATTCGCCGCCGGCCAGATAGGCATCGATGCGGGCTTGTTCCAGACGGGCGAAAATCACGTCGCTGTCCACCACCCGCTCGGCCGTGCGCCCATCGGGAGCCTGCACCACCACGCAAGTGATCACATGATGCCGCCGCCCGGACAACAAAGCCAGACACTTGCGCGCCGAGGTCTCGTCTTCGGCCTTGCCCAGGATCCGCCGCCCCACCGCCACCACCGTATCGGCGGCCAGCACAAAACTCCCTGGTGTGGCGCACGCCGCCGCCTTGGCCCGGGCGATGCGCTGGGCATAAAGACGCGGCAATTCATCACGCGCGGGGGTTTCATCGATGGCGGGAGCGGTGACCGCCGTTGGCACCACACCGATTTGGGCCAAAAGCTCCAACCGGCGCGGGCTGGCGGAGGCAAGAAGCAAGCCTGCCCCGCTCATGGTAGCAAAACCAATTACTTGAAGCGGAAAGTGATACGGCCCTTGGACAGGTCGTAGGGGGTCATTTCCACATTCACGCGGTCGCCCGCCAAAACGCGAATGCGATTCTTGCGCATTTTGCCGCTGGTGTGGGCGAGGATCACGTGGTCGTTGTTGTCGAGCTTCACGCGAAACATGGCATTGGGCAAAAGCTCCGTTACCATTCCGCTGAATTCGATCATGTCTTCTTTCGACATACAGTTCCTTCAAATCAGGCTTTGATCAGACGTTGAAAACGCATTGTTGCGTATGGGGCGGAACATGGCCACACACGCCGAAAAGTCAAGCGATTCCGTGAAATAACGCCAATATTTCACACCAGCCGTATCGCCCGCACCGCGTTCAATCGGGTATCTCCACCGGCCGGCCGAACAGGAAACCCTGAAATTCATCGACCCCCGCCACCAGCAACAGATCGCGCTGATGGGTGGTTTCCACGCCCTCGGCGCAGATAACCATGCCCAAAGACCGTCCAAGCTGGATGATCGCCCGCCCTACGGCCAAGGAGCGCGGGTCTTCACAGATACTGGCGACAAAGCTGCGATCGAGTTTGATGGTGTCGAACGGAAAACGCGCCAGATAGGCCAGGGAACTATAGACCGTGCCGAAATCATCCAGCCCCAAACCGACCCCCAGCGCCTTCAATCGCTCCATCGTCCGCAACACCGGATCGGCGTCGGTCATCAAGACTTTTTCGGTCACTTCCAACTGCAACCTCGCCGGGGCAAGCCCGCTGTCGGCCAACGCATCGCTGACCATGCGCACCAGATGACCGCGCCGGAACCACCGCGGCGAGATATTCACCGCGATGCCGATCGACTCGGGCCAGGTCACCGCCTGCCGGCAGGCTTCGCGCAGCACAAAGCGATCCAACAGCGCCACCGTGCCGCTGCTTTCCGCCCCCGGCACAAAACGATCCGGCAGCATCAGACCATGGCCGGGACGGACCCAACGCAACAAAGCCTCGCGCATTTCCGTCACCCAGGTTTGGGCGTTCACGCGTTTTTGCCAATAGACCCGCAATTCATCGCGCGCCAAAGCGCGGCGCAAATGCGGATCAAGATCGGTCCGCTGCACGAACGGCGCATCCAGACGTACCTCGTAACGCTGCAGGCGGCGGCTTCCAGAGGCATTTTTGGCGCGGTACAAAGCGGCCTCGGCGCATCGCACCAACGTCCGCCAATCGGCGCTGTCTTCCGGGCACAACGCCAACCCCAAGGAAACCGAAAGACTTAGCGTGGCGGTTTGCAATAAAAACGGCTCCCGCGCGCGGCGGATAATGGCGCGCCCCATCGTTGTGGCGATGCCGGCGGCCCCGGCGCCTTCCACGATCAGCGCAAATTCGTCGCCGCCCAGCCGCGCCACCCACGCAGCGGCCCCCGCCACCTGGCGAATACGATGGGCCACTTGCCGCAATAATTCATCGCCGGCGGCATGGCCGTGCAGATCATTGACCTGTTTGAAACCGTCGATATCGACATATAAAATGGCGCATTGGTTGTCTGGCCGGACCAAGATCCGTTGCAGCCGCTGGTTGAACATAGTGCGATTGCTCAGGCCCGTCAGCGAATCGCGCCTCGTCTCCACCCGCTGTTCATGCAACAACCCGATCAAATCCACCATGCCGCTGGCAATCTCGGCGGCATCTTCGACCGCGGTCACGATCTCCGGCGTCGCCAACAGCGGTTCGTGATCGGCCACCAGCAACAAACCACACGCCGACCCGGCCGGATTTTGAAACGGTGCGGCCACGCAAAACTGACCCAAACCCGGCACCGCGTTGCCTGACGGCGTCCCGTCCGCATCTTCGGCCAATGTATCGCGATCAAACACGCAAGTACGGCCCAGCGCCAATATACGAAACACAAACGACCAATCGACGTCGTGATCCGGCGGCAACCCCATCGACGCCTGCACCCACACGCCACGATCGTCCGACAAAATCACCGCCGCAACAGAAGCACCCGCCGCGCGCATGACCATGCGCAACAACGCATCGAACCCCGGACCACCATAAGATTCCGGCCCCGCAATCAATGTCTTCTCCGACGCCGGTTCGGTCATGCAACACCATGTTGGCGAATAATTTCATTTCCCAGGCCCATCGCATATGCCCATCACACGAATGAAATTTCATCGCGTTGTTATTTCTTTAGCTGCTCCAACTCCATCGCCAGCCGGACAAGATCGATCTTCATCTTGTCCACCTCCTCCACCGCCTGGGCAATTTCGGCCACCGCCGTGCGGATCTGCGCCTCGCTGTGCAGGCTCGATAAGAACACCCGCAATCTGGCCGAGCGTTCCGGCACCGCGGGATACAGGATCGGCTGCACGTTGATCCCGCGCTGGAACAGCAAATCGGCCACCCGCGCCGCCTTGATCGAACTGCCGATGATCACCGGCACGATCGCCGCCCCGATCGAACCGCCCGTGTCGATCCCCGCCTTTTTGGCCAAAAGCAGGAACAATGCCGCGTTTTCGTTCAATTTTGCCACGCGCCACGGTTCGGCTTCCATCATTTGCAAACATGCCAACGCCGCCGCCGCCATCGGTGGCGCCAACCCCACCGAATAGACAAACCCCGGCGCCGAACAACGCAGATAATCGACGATTTCGTTCGACGCGGCGATATAACCGCCGCAACTGCACAGGGTTTTGCTAAGGGTTCCCATCCAAATATCGACATCGCGCGGCGAAACCCCGGCATGTTCGGCAATGCCGCGCCCGCCACTTCCCAGCACACCCAGCGAATGCGCCTCGTCAACCATCACGTAGGCACCGAACTGCCGCGCCAGCGCCACCACACCGGCCAGATCGGGCACATCGCCATCCATCGAATAGTGACCTTCGATCACGATCAGGATGCGCGCCGCCTGGGCTTTGTGCGCCCGCAACGCCTGTTCCAGCGCGTGCAGATCATTGTGGGCAAAACCCACGCGCCGCGCGCCCGACAGCAAAGCGCCCTGGATGATCGAATTATGCGCCAAAACATCATGCAAAATCAAATCATTGGCGCCCACCAGATGCGAAATCACCGTCACGTTGGTGGCGTGGCCGCTGACGAAGGCAACGCAATCCTCGGCCTCGTAAACCCTGGCCAGCGCGGCTTCCAATTGATGGTGAATCGGACGCTCGCCCGAGACCAGACGGCTGGCCGAGACCGAGGTGCCATGCCGGCGCATCGCCGCCTCCACCTGCTCCAACACACGCGGATCGCCGTTCAAGCCAATGTAATTATAGGATACCAGATTGATCAGACCACGCCCGCCAATCACCGTTTCGGCGCCCGCGATGCCTTCGTGCACCCGGAAAAACGGATTTTCGATCCCCAACACCTGGCCCGCACCGCGAATGCGCCGCAAATCGGACCGCACCACCGCATCGCCAAGCGGTGGACGCATGATCGGACGCGCCGCACTGCCCGCCTCGCCCTTGCCGGCGCGGCGACGGATCAGCCGATCGAGCAATGCCGATCTTGCTTCGCCGGACAAACCGAAGTTTGCATCACCATTCATGCCGAGGATTCCATAATGGGAAGAATCTTCTAATTTTGAAAAAAAAGAAGTTAAAATTTTTGTTAATAAGGCTGCTGCTACGCCGCCGCCACGTTCGATACACCCTCGTGGCGCGCCACGGTTTGCGCCACATCGTCCTGATCCGCCGCACCACCGCGCAGGGATTGCAACAATTTCAACGCCATCGCGCGCAGACAGGTGGCATCCGACAGCGCCAGCAACGGCAATGCCACGCCCAGGCGAATTTCCAGCGCCGTGCGCAATTCCACCGCCATCAGCGAATCCACGCCGAATTCCTGCACCGGACGATTGATGTTGATGGCCTTGGGCTCCAGCTTGAGGATCGCGCCGACCTCTTCCACCAGCATCTCGATCACCAGCGGCAGAGCTTCCTCGTCGGACAGCCCGATGATCTGCGCCGAAAGCGTCGGTCCGTTGCCGTGGCGGCTGCGTCCCGCCGGCATATCGGCCCACAGCGGCCCGGCCAGACCCGGCAGACGCTGCCGCAAATCGCCCCAGGCCGCATCGGCCAGCCCCATCACGGGACGGCCGGCAGCAAGCAGGCTTGGCAATGCGGCCAGCGCCTGGGCGCATCCCAAAGGCGCCGCGCCGATGATCTTTTCCAGCATTTCACCCACACGGGCTTCGCGGGTAAGATAACCCGCGTCGGCGATCGGCCCCCATTGCACCGCCAAAGCGGGCTTGCCCTGGGCAAAACGCGCCTCGGCCAAGGCTTCGATCGCCGCATTGGCGGCCACGTAATTGGCCTGACCCGGCGTGCCGATCACCGTCGTCACCGACGAAAACAGCACGAAAATCTGCAGATCATCATCCGCTGTCAGCGCGTCCAACGCCCGCGCCCCATCCAGTTTGGGCCGCAACACGCGGGCAAAGCGATCTTCGGTCATATCGCCCAGATGGGCGTCATCCAACACCATGGCGGCGTGCATCACGCCCCTGATCGGCCCCATTTCGCCGCGAATCCGCTCCAGCACGGTCCCCAACGCCACGCGATCGGCCACATCGCACGCAAAGACGCGGGCCGTCGCCCGATCACAAGCAGGAGCGCGTGCCGTGGCCGCGATGCTTGCCAACGCCTCATCGGCCCCTGGCGTCAAAGCCCCCTGGCGCGACAGCAGCGCCAATTTGCCCGCCCCGTGTTCGGCCAGCCACTGCGCCGCCTTCAACCCAAAGCCCGAAACACCGCCGGTTACCACGAACACGCCGTCGGGGTCGGCGGCAAAAACCGCCTGGCCGCGGTCTTCGGTGGGTTCGGGCAGCAGCACGATCTTGCCCACATGCCCCGAGGATTGCAGCAAACGAAACGCCTCGACCGCTTCGCCAAACCCGTAGGCCCGGTAGGGCAGCGGACGCAGGCGTTGCGAGGCCAGCATCGCCTCGATCTCTTGCAACACGGCGATGCCGATCTGCGGCCGGTGCGCCACCAATTCGTCGCTGTCGATAGCGAAATAGCTGGCATTGTGGCGCAGCGAGCGAATCCCCACCCGCGTATTGCGATAAAGATCGCGCTTGCCGATCTCCAGAAAACGGCCAAACGGCTTGAGCAGACGCACCGATTGCAACATCAGTTCATCCGCCAGGGAATTGAGCACCACATCCACGCCGTGCCCGCCGGTGGCGGCCCACACGCTATCGGCGAAGCTGGCGGAGCGGCTATCGAACGCCTGGGCCACACCAAGACGCAACAACATCTGCCGCCGTGCCTCGGATCCGGCGGTGGCGAACACGATCGCGCCGCGATCGAGCGCATACTGGATCGCCGCCAGCCCCACACCGCCCGCGCCACCGTGGATCAACACGATCTCGCCGGCGGCCAATTGCGCCAGATGACCCAACGCATAGGCCGCGGTCATGAATGCCACCGGAATGGTGGCGGCGGCCGCATAATCCATACCCGCGGGCAAACGGATCACCCCGGTGCGTTTGGTTACGGCATGGGTGGCCAGGGCCGCCGGGGTCACCGCGATCACCTTGTCGCCGGGGGCCAGATCGTCCACCCCCTCGCCCACGGCGCTGACGATGCCGGCACATTCCAACCCCAGCGAAGGGCCGGAAAAACCTTCCAACAGCGCTTCATCCGGCAACAAGCCTTGCGCCCACATCACGTCGCGGAAATTAAGCGACACCGCGCGCACCTCGATCGCCACCTCGCCCTTGCCGGGCGCTTTGATGGGTGTTTCGATCCAGGCCAGGGAAGAAATCAACCCCGGCTGCAACACTTCCAGCCGGCGCGGCGCCGCGGTTTTCGGCAACGGCGGCAATTGCACCCGCACGCGCGGCACATGACGGCCCGCGCCATCCCAATAGCTCTCGCGTTCCAAATCGGGCGCGCTGCATTCCAAGGCGATGGCGGCAAGCTGTGCCGCGGGCGGCAGATCATGGTCCAACACCACCAGACGCAGATCGAGCCAGGCGATTTCATTGGCGATCACCCGGCGCAAACCGGCCAGACTCGCCGCCAGTTGATCCATCGGCGCACGGCCGCGCAACACCAACCACAGGCGCCGCAGCGATGTTTCAGGCAACGCGCACAGAGCGGCGCTGAACGCACCCATGCGCGCGGCCAACGCGGCGGCATCGAACGAGGAATCCTCCGACGCATCATCTTCTGGTAGCACCAGCATCAATTCGGCGTCGTCCCCCGCCGCCAGCGTGCCCAAGGCGTGGGCAAAGCCCGCCGGAGCGCGCACCGCCAGCCCGGATTCCCGCACCGCCCACGCCAGCGCGATCGGATCGTCGGGCACCGCGAACAAGGCGAGTTGCGGCAAAGCGGGTTCTTCCACCTCTACCGCCATGCGCGCCTCGATGATCGCCACCGGCCAGATCACGCCCCCGGCAATCTGCGCCTCGGCCTCGACCAGGCCAAACCCGGCAAGGGCGGCGGCCCAGGCTTCGCCCGGCTGCAACAGCGCATCTGGCGAGACCGCGCCAAACAACAATTGCGCCGCCCGCGAATTCAACGGCTCGGCCAGACTGATCCGCCCGCGCGGCGCCAGGAGCGACACCAACCCGGCCATCTCGCCGCCCAAACTGAGCGCATAAAAACCCAGCACCAGATCGAACACGCCCTTGGGCGCGTCACTCCACAACAAGGCCTGCAAACGCGGTTCGCACGACAGCAGATCCTGCCATTCGGCCATGATCTCGCTGTCGGGGGCCAGCGCCACCACCAACGCATCTTGATTGGCCGCCAAAATCGCCCGCAACATCCGCGCATTGCACGGACCCGCCACGGCAACGCGCGTCTCGTCCGCGATCCGCCCCGCCAGGGCCTGGGTGGCCGCTTGCGCCGATGACGACGCAAACAGGAATTGCCGCCGCAGCACGCCCGAAAGCACCGGCCATTGTCCGAGCGCGAGGCCCGCCAGGAACGATGCCAGCAAGGTGGTTTCCGCCACCGCTTCCGGCGCATCAAAGAACAAGGAACGCCAGATCACATCGGCGGGCGGCAAATCCGTATCCTGCGCGATCAACACGCCATCGGGCGTGATCTCGGCATAATCTTCATCCGCCAGCCAACCCACCGCCAAAGCACCCAATTTGCTGGTCTGCAATTTCGGATCGGCCCCCAACGCCTGATGCGCCGCCGCCACAAGATAAGCATCGGCGAGCAAGGCGCTGGGCGGAAACACCCCGGCTTGCAAGGGCGCGATTTCGCCCGCGGGCAAGGGCAACTGCCGCAGACTCGGCTGATAACAGGTGAAAAACCGATCGATCTGATGCGCA
>JAJZHU010000349.1 GCA_021798375.1 Pseudomonadota bacterium
CGATCTCTTCCATTCATCCGCATCGTCGGGCGGTATGCCCTTGCGGGTAATATTCGGCCAAACATTCGCGTATTCGCGATTCTTTTCCAACCAGCCGGCGGTCCGGTTGTCCGAATCCGGCATGATCGCCTCGGCCGGGCATTCCGGCTCGCAAACGCCACAATCGATGCATTCATCTGGATGGATCACCAGCATATTCTCACCGACATAGAAACAATCCACCGGACAGACTTCGACACAGTCCATGTATTTGCACTTGATGCAGTTTTCCGTGATCACATAGGCCATGTCACTCTCCAATTTCGCGGCTTGCCCCGCGCAGGTCATTTTTATCCCGCATAAATCCATAAGGGAGCGCCACTCGCATGGAAAGACTGGTCGCCCTCCTCTGGGCAGATGGCTCCGCGGGGCATAATCGGCATCGTAAATACCGAATAAGCGGTAAAAGACGCATTGTCAATACCGATTAGCGAGTCTATAATGCGATCATGAAATTGACCAGCTATACGGATTATGGCCTGCGCGCACTGATGCTGCTGGCGGCGGAGCCGGGCGTGGTGCTGTCATCCACCGAACTGGCCGACCGGCTTGGCATATCGCGCAACCATCTCGCCAAAATCCTGTTTGACCTCGTCGAAGGTGGTTATCTGTCCAGCACGCGCGGGGCTGGCGGTGGCGTGAGCATGACCCGCGATGCCGCCTCGATCCGCATAGGTGATCTGGTGCGCCATCTGGAGCGTAGCCAACCGCTGGTCGAATGTTTCCGCGCCGATGGCGGTGCGTGCTGTCTGTTGCCGCAATGCCTGCTACGCGGCCTGCTGCAAGGTGCGGGGCAGGCGTTTCTAGCGATGTTGAACAACAGCACCCTGGCCGATCTGGCGCCGCCCGGCATATCTTTTGCCCGGCCAGGCGCCGCGCAAGCCGCCTCTGCATGAAACATTTGCCGCCAGTGGCATTCGCACCGGCACTTGCGGCCTGAAGCCTGGCGTTCGCGGGCCCGCGGTGGGAGTTGCACAAACTGCGGCTGTCCAAACCACATGATAGCGAGCGATTCACACTTTCGTGTTATTCAACCTCAAGCGATCAATTTCTATTCCGTCGGGTGCATGCCCGCCGGCGGCAGATCCTCGGCTATGGCCAGCAAAACGTGGGGTTTGCGCAGCACGATACGCATCCGCCCACCATCCAGCACGCCGCGCCGCTCCCATGAACTCAGCAACCGGCTCACCGTGTGCAGCGTGGTACCAGTCATTTCCGCGATGTCCTGGCGCGAGAGCGGGAACTCGATCTGCACCCCATCCTCGACCTGCTTGCCGGATTGGCGGACCAATCGCAGGATGGCCCGCGCCACCCTTTGCTCGACCCGCTCGGTCGCCAACTCGCGATATCGGTTCTGCAACTCCTCCAGGCGCAGGCTGACAATCGTGAGCGCGTTGATGACAAGCCGCGGATAGCGGCCCATGAGCCGGCGTGTGGTTGCGCTGTCCCAGCGGGCGGCGAGACTATCCGTCACCGCGGCGGCGGAGGCAGGGTAAACGGAACGGGTGAACAGCGGCACGGCGCCGAACATATCGCGTGGGCCGATATGGCGGATCACCACGCGATGCCCTTCGGGCGTGGTCTGTGCGATCGTCACGCTTCCAACGATCAATATGTAAAAAGCGTCTGCTTCGTCTCTTTGCTCGAACAGCGTTTCGCCCGCCGCGATCCGGATCGTCTTCGCGGCATGAGCAATATCGTCAAGCGCCTCGGCGTCCAACCCCTCGAACAGCGTTGTGCCGGCGATCATCGAACGGTCGAGTGCTTTAATCATGACATTCTCATTAGGCGTGGTGCCATGTTTTCGCAAGCGAAGTGGTATCGTCCCATTTCATGTCGCACCGCACAAATCCCCCCATGGCGGTAGCGGGCATTCTCACAGACAATTTCATCCGCTATTTCCCGCGCCCATTGCCCCGCGCAATTTGTGGCAGCACAAAGAGCCAAGCGGCGGCCGGGGATAAAGTCGGCGCCCGTTCGATGCTCAAGCACCAATCCCATGGGACATCGGATCACGAGCACACAAGCGCCGCAACACGCCGGCAGACAACAAGGATGAACCCGATGGACGACTATCCCGCCTTCTACGACGCCGCGCCGGCGTTGGTTGTGTTCGACCCGCTGGCGGCATTCCTCGGCGCCAGCCGCGACGGCTTCATCACCTATCGCTATATCGACGTTGTGCGGCTGGCCGGGCATTCATGTCCGACCGTCGCGGGAACCTATCTGATGACGCATCGCGCGCTTGGCGCGTTATATGGCGATGCCTGGCCGGTACGCGGCGACATCGAGGTTCACGTGCGGGGACAAGCAAGCGACGGTGTCACCGGCGTGATGGCCCGGGTCGTTTCGCTGCTGACCGGCGCGGCACAGGAAGATGGCTTTAAGGGGATCGGCGGGCGGTTCAGCCGGCGGAACCTGCTGGTTTTCGGCGCGGACATCGACGGCCAGATCGGTTTCCGCCGGCGCGACACCGGCGCGGGCGTGCAGACCAGCCTGAACACCGCCGCAGTACCCACCGATGCGGCAATGCCGGGCATCATCGGCCAGGTTCTGGCAGGCCTGGCGGATGCGTCGCAGGAAGCACTGTTTCGCACACTGTGGCAGGATCGCGTGCGGCGACTGATGATCGACCACGCCGAAGACCCGAAACTGATCGCCGTTTCCGCCTGGGCGGCGGATATTCCCGTTGTACAGCCGCGCAAACTGGCCTAAATATTTTGTAATCGCGTTTCTTTTGTTTGCGCCAGCGCAACGTATGCCCGCCCCTGGGCATCTACCCTGGCGTCCAACTCACGAATGTGAAGGGACAGCAATAAAGATCG
>JAJZHU010000350.1 GCA_021798375.1 Pseudomonadota bacterium
GGCACGAATTGCGCGGCGTGGGCGAGAATTTGCAGGACCATATCGTGGCGCCGGTGCAGATGAAGACGGACGACCCGACTTCCTATGGCGTTTCGTTGCGGGTGCTGCCGCGTCTGGCGTGGAATCTGTTGGAATATGTGTTTGCACGGCGGGGGTTGCTTGCTTCCAATCTGTTTGAAGCCACCGGCATGGTGCGCAGCGCGCCCGAAGTGAGCCTGCCCGATTTGCAGATGATTTTCATGCCCGCGCATCGCAATGCCTCCGGGTTTCCGATTCCGTTCGGACATGGTTACGGGATTTTAAACGTGCTGCTGCAGCCGAAAAGCCGGGGCAATGTTCGGATCGCCAGCAAGGCGCCGCAGGATGCGCCGCTGATCGATCCGAAATTCTTTGACGATGAATCGGATTTCGAGCCGTTGCTGCGCGGCGTGGATTTATCGCGCCGGCTGTTCGCCAATCCGGCCTTTGCGGCGATGAAAGCAGTGGAGATTTTGCCGGGGCCGAACGTGCAGGGCACGGACGAAATCAAGGCCTCCATTCGTCAGACGGCGGTGACGGTGCATCATCCGATCGGAACGTGTAAAATGGGTCAGGATGCGGACGCGGTTGTGGATACGCAATTGCGGGTGCATGGGATCGATGGGCTGCGGGTGATCGATGGATCGGTGATGCCGTTGGTCGTGCGCGGCAACACCGCGGCGAGTATCATGGCAATCGCGGAAAAGGCTTCGGATCTGATTCGCGGGCTGACGTAAGATAAAATTTCTCTCTATCTACCAAACAAGGACTTTACAAATGGGTGCTCTCGTTTTCGTTCGTTTCCTGCCGCAGGTTGGCAACGAAGCCAAAGTTGAAGCAATCTTGCGCGGCATGGTGGCGCCGACCCGCGCCGAACCCGGCAATCTACGTTATGATTTGCTGAAGACGACAAACGCCGAAGGGCGCGTGATTTATCATTTGCTGGAACAATATGCCGATGACGCGGCCGTCGCGTTCCATCGCGAAACGCCGCATTATGCCGCCTATCGCCCCGCGGTGATGCCGCTGTTGGAAGATCCGATCTCGATTTCGTTCCTCGAACCGCTCGACGCCAGGCTGTAAGCGCGTGAAATACGGGCCGGTGTAAAACCGGCCCTGATTTTATTATTGTTATAGGCGCAAGCGTGCGGTACCGCCCTCGGCTTTGATCAATTGTTCGATCACCGAGCGAAATTGCACCGGGCCGACATCGGCCGAAGACAGGACCATATCGAAATTCTGGCATTGGTCGAGGGTGCGCTGTTGCGCCTCGATGATGATGCGATCCTCGGTGAAGGCCATGATGGCGATGCCTTTGAGAATTTCAGCCAGTTCATCTGTGCCTTCGCCGGCGCGCGGACCCCATGAGAAGAAATAGCGCGAGGTGCTATCGGTGAGGGCGGTGACGGCTTGCGAGGTGAAATTTTCATTGTGACAGGGGACATCGGGGCCAGGCTCGCCGCCATTGAGGGCGGCGGAAGTGCCGGTGTCGTAGCTGGCGCTGCGCATCAGCAGAATGCCGGGGACGAGGAAATCGTAGCTGCTCCATAGTTCCTCGCCGCCGGAGCGCACGCCCTTTAGATTGCTGTCATCGGATTTAAGCCAGCGTTGCACGCGGATGCCGCGCGGCAGGCGGGTGATTTTGGGGCGGCTGCGCGCCCAGGCTTCCGTGGCGCCAAAGGAATTTACGTGAACATAACTGAGGTGTGAGAAATCGGTGAGGTTGTCGTTGATCAGCAGATAATTGGCGGCGTAATCCATTTGGCCCGAACGCAAATTCCAGCGCGGATCGTCAAAGCCGCAGGCCGCCGGGATCAGATCGGGGTCGGCTTTTTCGGCGGCGCCCATCCATACCCAGATCCAACTGTGGCGTTCGATCGCGGGATAGGTGGCGACGCGGGCTTTGGCGGGGACGTTGTCCTGGCCGGGGATTTCGGTGCAGGCGCCGGCATGGTCGAATTTGAAACCGTGATAGGCGCAGCGGATCTCGTTGCCTTCGAGTTTGCCCATCGACAGCGGTGCGGCACGATGGCAGCAGCGATCGGCCATGACGACGATCTCGCCGTCTTCGGTACGGAAAATGGCGAGCGGCTCGTTGATGATGCTGCGCGCGATGATCCCGCCTGCGGGCAATTCATGGCTCCAGGCGGCGACGTACCAGCAATTGCGAATGAACATGACAGATCCCTTGTTGATTGAAGTGAAGACGCCGCGCGGCGCTCTTGTTTAATCGATTGATTAACTCCATTATGGGGACTCGTCAAGCATTGTTGGGAATTTGATGATCGCCGCGAAACGCAATATTGGGGCTTTGGGCCAAGAAGCCGGGGCGCGGGCGCGGCTGCTTTGCGCCACCGAGCGGTTGCTGGTGCGCAGCGGGGCCAGGTCTTTGTCGTTGCGGATGATTGCGGCGGAATCCGGGGCCAATTCAGCGCTGATCGCGTATTATTTCGGCAATATCGAGGGGCTGCTGCGCGAGATCGCGCATCGGAATCTGGATGTGATGATCGCCGAACGCACGCAATTGGTGGCCGCGGCGGGCAAGATGAAACGCCGCGATGCCCAGGTGATGCAGTTGCTGGACGCCTATTTGCGACCGATGTGGCAGGCCGGGGTGTTTTCCGGCGAGGCGCGGGCGGCTTTGGTGATCGAAGAGATTCAGACCTGCGCCGGGAGTGAACTGCACGCCGAGATCGTGGCGCGGGTGAATGACAGTGTGGCCGAGGTGGCCGATCCGTTGCTGACGCATTTGCCGAAGCTGGATCACGCGCGGCTGATGTTGCGGCTGCGGCTGTTGTGCGGGGCGGCGATGTTCGCCACCGGGCGAGCGCATATGTATGG
>JAJZHU010000351.1 GCA_021798375.1 Pseudomonadota bacterium
GCTGGGCGGCACCTGTTTGAACATTGGTTGCATTCCTTCCAAGGCGCTGCTGCAATCTTCGGAAAATTACGAGGATTTGCTGCATCATTTCGCCGATCACGGCATCACCGCCGAGGGTGTGAAGCTCGATCTTGCCAAGATGCAGGCGCGCAAGGGCGAAGTGGTGGGTGCGAACACCAAGGGCGTCGAATTTCTGTTCAAGAAAAACAAGGTGACCTGGCTTAAGGGGGCCGGAAGCATTCCGGCGCCGGGGCAGGTTTCGGTCGATGGCACGGTTTACAACGCCAAATATATCGTGATCGCGACCGGTTCCGACAGCGTGAATTTGCCGGGTGTTGCGGTGGATGAAAAGCAGATCGTCACCTCGACGGGGGCGTTGGAACTGGAAAAGGTTCCGGGCCGTCTGGTGGTGATTGGCGGCGGCGTGATCGGGCTGGAATTGGGTTCGGTGTGGCGGCGTTTGGGTTCGGAAGTGACGGTGGTTGAATATTTCGACCGTTTGATTCCCGGCATGGACGGCGAGATCGCCAAGAATTTTGAGCGTGTGCTGAGCAAGCAAGGATTCAAATTCATGCTTGGCCACAAGGTGACCGGCGCCGTGGCGGCGGCCGATGGCGTGATGCTTTCGGTGGAGCCCGCGGCCGGCGGCGCCGCCCAGGAAATCAAGGCCGATGTGGTGCTGGTGGCGATCGGCCGCAAACCGCACACCGAGGGGTTGGGGTTGGCCGCGCTCGGCGTGGCGTTGGATGCGCGCGGGCGTGTCGTGACCGACTCGCATTTCCAGACCAATGTGCCGGGGATTTTCGCCATCGGCGATGCGATTGCGGGGCCGATGCTGGCGCACAAGGCGGAAGACGAAGGTGTCGCGCTGGCCGAGATTTTGGCCGGGCAAGCCGGGCATGTGAATTACGATGTGATTCCGGGCGTTGTCTACACCTGGCCGGAAGTGGCGTCGGTGGGCAAGACCGAGGAAGATCTAAAGGCCGAAGGCATAGCCTATAAGGTTGGCAAGTTCCCGTTCTCGGCCAACGGGCGCGCGCGCGCCATGGGCAGTATCGACGGGTTCGTGAAATTGCTGGCCGACAAGACGACGGATCGTCTGTTGGGCGCGCATATTCTGGGCCCGGATGCCGGCACGTTGATCGCGGAAATTGCCATTGCGATGGAATTTGGCGCGTCGGCGGAAGATGTCGCGCGCACTTGTCACGCTCATCCAAGCCTGAACGAAGCGGTAAAAGAGGCAGCTTTGGCCGTCGATGGCCGTGCTCTGCATATATGAATAACCTGCTGGCGTTGACGATGGGCGATCCGGCGGGGATCGCCCCGGAAATTTCCCGCAAAGCCTGGGAAGTTCTGCGCCACTCGCCGGTGCGGTTTGTGCTGCTGGCCGACCCAAGATTTTATCACGGACGGGCGGTTGGATCGCTGCGCGAGGCAGCTGACATTTTCTCCGAGGCGCTGCCAATCTTGCCGGTGCCGCTTGCGGTGGCGCCCCGCCCCGGCGCGCCCGATCCGGCCAATGCGCCGGCGGTGATCGCCTCGATCGAGCAGGCGGTGGCATTGGCGCAAAGCGGTCAGGTGGGCGGCGTGGTGACCAACCCAATCAGCAAGACGGTGCTGTATGCGGCGGGGTTCCGCCATCCAGGCCACACCGAGTTTTTGGGCGAACTTTGCGGCGGTGTCGAGACGGTGATGATGCTGGTTTCGCCGCAATTGCGGGTGGTGCCGGTGACGATCCATGTCGGGTTGCGGGCGGCGATCGAATCTCTCACCGCCGAGAAGATTGTGGCGACATGCCGCATCACCGCGCAGGCGTTGCGGCGGAATTTCGGTGTGGCGCAACCGCGTTTGGCGATGGCGGGGCTCAATCCCCATGCCGGCGAAAATGGCGCGATGGGGGATGAGGAAGCGCGGATCATCCAACCAGCGGTGGAGATTTTGCGCGCCGAGGGCATCGACGTTACCGATCCGCTGCCGCCCGATACGATGTTCACGCCCGGCGCGCGGGCGGGTTATGATGTGGCGATCGGCATGTATCACGATCAGGTGTTGATCCCGATCAAGACATTGGATCGCGATAACGGCGTAAATGTGACGTTGGGCCTGCCGATCATTCGCACTTCGCCCGATCACGGCACCGCGTTCGATATCGCCGGGTGCAATGTCGCAGACCCCAGCAGCCTAATCGCCGCCCTCCGCCTGGCGCACACCCTGACCACGCAAAGAACCTAAATTAATAAAAGTTTTTTGCTTCTTTTTTTAAAAAAGAAGATTCTTACTTATGCTTTCGAGGAGTTCGCCAAATGCGCCTGGGCGTTAACGTCGATCACGTCGCAACCGTGCGCAACGCTCGCGGCGGATTGCATCCCGATCCCGTGCGGGCGGCGCATTTGGCGATTGCGGCGGGGGCCGACGGCATCACGGCGCATTTGCGCGAGGACCGGCGGCATATTCGCGATGAGGATATGCGGCGGCTGCGGGCCGAAATTGCGGCGCCGTTGAATTTCGAGATGGCGGCGACCGACGAGATGGTGGCGTTGGCCTGCGCGTTGCGGCCTCATGCTTGCTGCATTGTGCCCGAAAAACGCACCGAGGTGACCACCGAGGGCGGGTTGGACGTGGTGGGGCAGCGGGTGGCATTGACGCCGAAAATTGCGCGCTTGAAGCAGGCGGGGATCAGGGTTTCCTTGTTCGTGGTGCCCGATCCGGCGCAGTTGCGGGCAGCATTGGAGGTTGGCGCGCAGGTGGTGGAACTGCACACCGGGGCCTACGCCGAAGGCGTGCCAGGCGAGTTGGCGCGCTTGACCAGTGGCGCGGCTTTGGCCAGCGAATTGGGCCTGGAATGTCACGCCGGACAC
>JAJZHU010000043.1 GCA_021798375.1 Pseudomonadota bacterium
CGTGACGAGGTGGCGGCGGCGTTTGATCCCCTGCAACTGTTTGATCCCCAAGCAGCGCCGGTTGCCTGCACCACGGCACAATTTGTCGAATCATTTTACGCGGTCGAACGTGCGCCGGCGGCCTATATTGGGCCGCGGGTGATCGCGGCGGCGCATTCAGCGACGGTCGAACTGCTCGCGCGCGCCAAAATATTGCGTTATCTGTTTTGGTTCGCCGAAAATTATCTGCGGTCCAAGCATTTCCTGGTGGTACGGATCAACTGCGGATCCTCGAAAACATTGGCCGTGGAATATGATATCAAATCCGCCACGGCGGATGATCTGGCCGCGGCGGATCTGTTCTTTGTGTCGGGCGTTATCTCGCACGAGATCGTGCGTGATTCAGCTTTTGATTGGACAGCCAGTTTGCTCACGCCGACGCCGTGGCCCGAAGTCGCGGTTATCAAGGTTGAATTGCCCGTGGTTTGTGGTGAATTGCCACGTGAACATCCGCCCTATGAAACGGTGTCGCGGATGGTATCGTTGCTATCCACCATGCAGCAGCGCCATATGCGCCCGCCAAGTCTTCCTCTGGATTGGCGGGGAGATGAGCGGCTGGCGCGGAGTGAGGTGAGCCGGAACCTGTTTTCAGAGATTGGATTGGATACGGTATTTCCGCATTTTCGATCAAAAGGGAGCAAGCATGTAGGATTCTTGTTGCCGCTTTCCGATTTTGGCGGTGTTGAAAAGGTGGTTGTGAATTACGCCAAGACGATGAAAGACAATGGCTATATATGTCATTTGTTTATAACGAGATATGATAATATCGCGTTTTCTGAACTGTGTGATCGGGCGTTCGAGTCGGTCAATTTTATCGATCGGAATGCGCAATGCGTGATGAATTGGAATTCCTTGAATCCATGGGTAGGTATTGTATCGCCACGCTCGCGTGAGACGCTGGGGTTGCTTGCGACGATGGATGTCATATTCAACACTCATTGTTTGGAGATGCATGGCTTGATCAGTGAGTTGCGCCGACTTGGAGCAAAAACCTACGTTGGCTTGCATCTCAACGAGTTGACAGCGGAAGGGCTGCCAATGGGAAATGGAAATTTCGCCGTTGGTTACGAGCATGTTTATGACGGATTTGTGGTTATTTCCCAGAATATGCGGGCCTGGTGTTTGGGGCAGGCGGTTTCCCGCGAGAAAATTCATTTGGTTCGCAATGCGCCATCTTATGATATGTCGGAAGACGATCTGATCGCCACAAAACAAATGAGATTGCAGCGCAGTGAAAAATCAGATCCATTGCGTGTGGTTTATCTGGGCCGGCTCGATCCGCAAAAAGGTCTTGCCCGGCTGGGCGCCATTTACGATCAAACCCAGGCCGAGCGGATCGAATGGCGTGTGATTGGACGGCAGGTGGTGATCGAATCGGCGTATCAGCCGGTGGCGCTGCGTTTCCCCATCGAGCCGCCGATCTTTTCTCCCGAGGAACTGACGATTTTATATCAATGGGCCGATGTGCTTGTTCTGCCGTCGCGTTTTGAAGGCGTGCCGCTGACTTTGTTGGAGGCGCAGCGTTTGGGATGCGTTGTGATCGCCACCGACGTGGGCGCGGTGCAAGAAATCATCGATGATCGCGCCGATGGATTTCTGATCGAACATCAAGCGGACGAAGCAAAGATTGTGGCGGATTTTGTTGCGGTCATTCACGAACTGGAACGTGACCGTGCTTTGTTGAAACAAATAGCGGATCGCGCCATGGCGCGCGTGAGCCGTTTGCAATGGCAAGATACGATGGGCGATTTTATGGCTTCGATGGCCAAGCTACTGGAAGAAAAGGCTTCGTCATGACAAAATTTTTGATCGCCGCGGATGAATTCGCGCCGTTTATGGCCAATCGTCCGGGTGTGTTGTTGGTTGGTTGGGATCAAGATGCGGCAGCCTTTGCCGAGATGGGATTGGAAGTGTGGTACGGCCATGGTCTGAGCGCCGGCAGCGCCGCCATAAGCCGCACGGCGGACAAGCCCGCGGCGGAAGCGCTTGTCGAGCTTCCCGTCTCCCCGGCCGGAATTATGGCGGTGCTATGTGGGGCCAAAGTTGCCGATCAAACCTGGCGGGCGTGGTTCAAAGCCAATCAAGGCGAACGGGCGCCGGAATTTGTCACGGGCGACGCGCCGTCGGCGATGCGCGCCATTGCCGCGCGCTTATTGGCCGATCGGGCCCGCGTTGTGGAGGAGTGTGCGGATCTGCATTTGGCATTGTCGCGTCTGCGGCAGGATTGCGAACAGATGGAGACGGTGTCGAGTGGATTGGTGCGGGCGTTGGGGCATCGCGCGACAGGAGACGTGAAGTTGCTGGTGTCGGCCGATCCGTCCGACGCCGCGATCAAGCTAAATCCCGCGCATCCGATCTTGACGCAGAAACTGGGAATGCGGGTCGATGGCCTGGCCGTGGTGGCCGTGATGGTGCTCAGGGCCAAACTGGAACCCGACGATGCGTTGCGGGTGCGGCTCTCTGGGGTCGAAAGCGGGCGTGTATTTGGCTCGTGGTTGGTGCCGGCCGATGCGTTGGTTGCGGGGTGGTTGTCATTGGAATTGCCAACGCCGGTCGCCTGGGCGCCTGAAACCGCCCAGATCGAGTTGCATTTGGCGGCGGGTAAGGGGGCTGCGCTGGAATTGGCCAAGGATCAGCTGGCCGGCTTTGCTGATAATTTGCCGTGCCGTCCGGGTGATGTGGCGCTGGACAAGCCGCTTGCGCTGCGGATCTGGAGCGCCGGGGTCGGCAGCCGCTATGTCGCTCCGGATTTTTGGGATGCCAGTGAAGTGGGCGGTTCGGCGCATCCGGCCGGTGTGCCGCTGGCGTTGCCTTTGGGGGCCTGGGCACGGGTGCGGGTGCTGCAAGGCGAGGCGGCGCCGCAATATTGCGAGCCGGATGAAACCGGCGCGATGGTGGTGGGGCTTGTTGGCGGGCGATACGGCGCCGTGTTGTTCCCGCTGATCGCCAGCGGTGGGATGGACGTGATCGAGGCGGTGTTCAATGTGCGTGGCGGCGATGTGCGCAATTTGGCGGTTGCCCTGTGGCTGCAACCGTTGGGGCACAAAATCGAATCCGAAGCGGATTTACTGACCGAAGGGCCGGATGTGGCGTGGTCGGGTTGGCACGCCTTTGGCAGCAAATCCAGCCTGGCGCGGGTGGTGATGGATCTGCCGCCGACCACATCGAATAACCTGCAATTGGTGGTGGTGCTGGATGCAACATCGTTGGCCGGCGCGGGATTTTCCATGGTGGAAATCGGCAAGATCATTTTGTATGCGATGAATGCGGGACGCAAGGCGCGCCGGCGCGCGGTGGTGATCGATGCCAAGCGGGATGTGGGGAATCTGGTGCCCCGGTCGCTCAATTTTACACCGCAGGAATTGATCGGCGATGAACCGTTGGTGTCGCTGCGCGACGTATTTCTCGACGAGCATTTCGACAACGGAAGTTCCTATCGGCATTTGGACATGCGTCTCGCGAAATTGGCGATTGGCGATTATTATTGGCCCGCTTTGAAATTTCGTTTGGTGGTCAATAACGGAAAGGCCTGCCTGGAGTTTCGCGACCTCCCCGGCTGGCCACCGTCATTAACGAGCTGGCCCCTGGCGATAACCGATAATTATGGACGCCTTACCCGCTTGTTTGGGTCAGACGTAGAGTCGGCGGCGTTGCGCGATCAGGCCGCCCCGCAGGATTTGGCGCTGATTCAAGGTTTGGTGGCGTGTTTGCCGGGGCTGGCGGCAAAGGCCGCGGCATTGGGGGAATTGGATGCAGCGGATTGCGCCAACTGGGCCGACGTGGCGCGGTTGCTCGTATTGCGCTTGGCGAAATAAGGAAAAATCCGCTGTTGGCGGGCCGATGAAAAATATCACAAATCGGGACGATGCAAAAGCTCGATCAGGCTTCCCCCCGGATCGCAAATAAAGGCCGCGAATGCCGGTTTGCGCGTGGGATCGAACGCCAGCGAGGGATCTTTCTCTGGCCGCATCGGCAAACCGCGATCGCGCTGAACCGCGACGATTTTAACGCCCTTGCGATGCAACGCCTCGATCGAACTTTGCAGATCCGGCACCGAAAACGCCATATGTTTGGTGCCGTTTGTCAAAAGATCGGCATTGGGCGCCTTGCGCTCCTCGGGCACGGGCTTCGCACCCCCCAGTTGCCAAAGTTCCAGCTTCAACGCGCCAATCGATAAAAACGCGCCGTTACCGCCAATCGCCTCAACCCTGAATCGAACATCGGTGGTGGCGCCGAATATTTCGCTCCAAAAACGGATCGCCGCATCCATATCCGCAACGGAAATACTGAAGTGATGCGGAAGAACATCCGAAAGGATCGGCTTATTCATAGATCGTTCCTTTAACGAAATTGTCAGAGATAAGACCGCGAATCGCGCAAAAATTCGTCGGTCGGCCGTTCCAGCAAGAACGTGCTGACAAAATCCACGTCGGGTTTCAGGAACGGAAAGACAGGGTGACTGGCCCAGGCCGGCGCGGTATAGGCTGGCGGCGTTTCCAGCACGCTGCTGCGCCAATCGGCAAAATTTTCATACCAAAGCTCGCATACCCGGTCCCACTTTGGCATGATCGATTGATGCGGCGGCGCATGATGCGGCGGCCAGGTGCCGGGCAATGCGATGGGGTCTTTGATCGCCTTATAGCTGAAAAAGCGCCAAAGTTTCGGCTGACGCATAAGCTCGGGGACATGGGTGTCAAGAAACCAGCGCTCTCCATCCCCGGTGGCAACGCCATCCGGATATTTGAACATGACAAACCAGCGCAGCACCTGCCGCTCATGCGGCTGCGTCCCCGCGCCGCAGAAATCCTCGGTCGGTTGCGCGGGCACAAAGCAGGTGGCAACGCGGGGCGTCACCGGCGGCAGGGTGAAGGCAAGCGCCCCTTGCGCCCCCGGTTTCGGCATTTCGCGCCACCAACCCTCGGTCATTCGCCAGTTGAAAAACCCGAATTGTCTTGCGTCGAGCGGTGCCGCGATCGGCAAATAGCTTTCGTGCCGCACCGACCAAGGCCCATAGCGCCGGACAATTTCCGGCGAGTGATCCTTGTAATACCATCGCTCCATCGCGGCGATGTCGTCGATGGGGATATCATGCAAAACGATACTCTTGATCATCGCCACTTCCCTCGGATCATGCGGATGGAGTTTACCCATCGCATCACGATATCGCGACGAGGATCTTTCTGTCGATAAGGGGCACGCGAAAGCGGGGCCGGTCGTGTCACCGTGATCTCGCCTCCTGCCCCGGCAGTCCAAGCAATCCCGGCTAAATATTTGAAATTGCTTGGCGTCCCGTACGGGATTCGAACCCGTGTTACCAACGTGAAAGGCTGGTGTCCTAGGCCTCTAGACGAACAGGACGAGGCAGGCCGCGCTAATATCGTCTCTCACCCCCCTGGTCAACACCCAACAGGGATATTTTGTCTTTTTGCGCAAAGGGAACCGGCTTTGCTACACCGCCGCCGCGTCGGTGATGATGAAGGAAACGCTCTCCGAGCCATTCCAACTCTCGGCCCGCAAATGCCCGGCCAGATGCAATTGCGCCCCGCCCGCGCCCAACGCCGCCGCGATCGCGCCTTCGCCGGCGCGGAACATCAGCGCCTTCAAACGCGGCCCGCCGCCTTCGCCCTCGACAAAGGCGCGGATTGTCGCGCCATCCTTGCCGATGCGATCCGCCCGCACCACACGGGCGCGCGGCAGCACGAACACAGGCTCTTCATTGCCCGCGCCAAACGGCGCCAGGCGCGAAATATCGCGCGCCAGTTCAAGTGTGGCCGCCGGCACATTCAGCATCGCCTCCACCGGCAAATCGGCGGCGCAGGGCAGCAGGCTGGCATCGGCCAGACGTTCCGCCAGAAAGGCATGGAACTCGTCCGCCCGTTCGGCCCGCAACGAAAACCCCGCCGCCATCGCATGGCCGCCGCCCGACAGCAAAATCCCCGCCTGCCGCGCCGCGATCACCGCCGAGCCCAAATCCAGCCCCGTTACCGAACGGCCCGAGCCTTTGATGATGCCGTCTGCCTCGCCGCCCACGCAAACCGGACGGTTCTGGCGTTCCTTGATCCGCCCCGCGACAATCCCCACCACGCCGGGATGCCATCCGGCCCCATGCACAAACAGCACCGGCAACCCGCGCGCGGCCTGGGCCTCGCCCTCGGCCAGCGCCGCCTCCAGCATCGCAGCTTCCACATGCTGCCGCCGGCGATTGACCTCGTCGAGTTTGCCGGCCAATTCCTGCGCCTCGGACACATCCCGCGCCAGCAACAGCCGCAGCCCCATGTCACATTCGCTGATCCGCCCCGCCGCGTTGATGCGTGGCCCCAAAGCAAAGCCGCAACTGAACGCCGTTGGCGCCTCGCGCACGCCCGCCACATCGAGCAGGGCGGCAATGCCGGGCCGCGCGCGGCGGGCCATCACCTTCAACCCCTGGGTCACCAACGCCCGGTTCAGCCCGCGCAGCGGCATCACGTCGCACACCGTGGCCAGCGCCACCAGATCGAGCCGTCCCATCAGATCGGGCTCGGACCGCCCGGCAAAGAACCCGCTCTTGCGCAAAACCCGCAGCAGCGCGATGGCCGTCATGAAAGAAATAGCCGCCGCACACAGCGACCCCAACCCCGACCGGTCATCCAGCCGGTTCGGATTGACCGTGGCGACAATCCCCGGCGGCACCTGGTCGGATTTATGGTGATCCAACACCACCACATCGGCGCGGCCCGCCAGCACGCCAAGCGCATCCGCCGCCGCCGTGCCGCAATCGACGCACACCACCAACCGCGCACCACGTTCCGCCAGCCCCAGCAACGCCGGGCCGTTGGGGCCATAACCTTCGCCCAGGCGATCGGGTACGTAAGAAATCACCGTGCAGCCCAACTCGCGCAGCAACCCGCCCATCAGGGCGCCGGAACAGGCGCCATCCACATCGTAATCGCCGAACACCGCCACCGTCTCGCCGTTGCGCACGGCTTCGGCCAGCCGCGCCGCCGCCGCATCCATGTCGGTCAGGCTGGAAGGGTCGGGCAGCAGCGCCCGCAAGGTGGGGTCGAGAAAATCCGCCGCGTCATCCACCCCAACCCCGCGCGCCACCAACAGGCGGCCCAGCATCTCGGACAACCCCAATTGCTGGGCGATGGCGAAACCAATGCGGTCCTCCCCTTGGCGCCACACCCAACGGCGGCCCGAAAGGCTGGAGGCGACAGAGAGCACACTCATGACGGATACTCCAGGTGTGTTGAGATTCGCGTCGGGCTTTGCAGACCAGCCTGGCGTGAATCTCAACACACCTAGGTCGCCGTCCAGTTCTTGGTCACCAGATTGTGATACGCCTCGATGTAACGCACCGTGCCGGATTTGCTGCGCATCACCATCGAATGTGTATAGGCGCCGTCCGGAATGCGCCGCACGCCCTTCAGCATCGGGCCGCCGGTCACGCCGGTGGCGGCGAATATCACATTGCCCTTGGCCATTTCCTCGGCGGTGTATTTGTGATGCGGATCGCTCACGCCCATGTCGCGCGCGCGCCTCATCTGCTCGTCGTTTTCGTATAACAAACGCCCCTGCATCTGGCCGCCGATGCAGCGCAGCGCCGCCGCCGAAAGCACGCCCTCGGGTGCGCCGCCCCAGCCCATATACATATCCACGCCGCTCTCTGGCTGCGATGTGGCGATCACCCCGGCCACGTCGCCATCGGAAATCAGCATGATGCGCGCCCCGGCCTCGCGGCAGTGGGCGATCAACTCGGCGTGGCGATCGCGGTCGAGAATGCACACCACCAGGTCGGCAATATCCACCTTCTTGGCCAAAGCCAGATTTTTCAAATTCTCGCGCGTTGGCGCATCCAGATCCACCACCCCCGGCGGCAACCCGCCGCCGACGGCGATTTTGTCCATATAGACATCCGGCGCATGCAGAAAATTGCCGTTTTCGGCCAGCGCCACCACGGCGCAGGCATTGGCCGCCCCCTTGGCGGTCAGGGTGGTGCCCTCCAGCGGATCGACGGCGATATCCATCTTCAACCCGCCGCGCCCGACTTTTTCGCCGATATACAGCATCGGCGCCTCGTCCATCTCGCCTTCGCCGATCACCACCGTGCCTTCGATGTCGATCTGATCGAACGCCCGCCGCATGGCTTCCACCGCCGCGCCGTCGGCTTCGTTCTTCTTGCCGCGCCCCATCCAGCGCGAAGCGGCCAGGGCCGCGGCCTCGGTCACCCGCACCAATTCCAAGGCGAGGTTGCGGTCGGAGGTTTGATAGAGTGTCGGTTCGGCCATGGCTTGGTCCTTATGTTCTGGGGAAGGCTTGTCATTTCCGACCCGTGGCGATGCTTCGGGGCCAACTTACATCTGCAAATTCTACCCTGCCTCGATGCGGATCAACGCGGGCGGCTCCATCACCGTATCGAGCGCGGCGATCCGTTCGACCGCGGCGCGCATCTGCTGCTCGGTGGTTTTGTGCGTCACGATCACCACCGGCACCGCTTCGCCCGCCCCGCGTTCATGTTGCAACATCGCCCCCATCGAAACCTGCGCATCGCGCAACGCGGCGGCAACGTCGGCAATCACGCCGGGGCGGTCAACCACCATCAACCGCAAATAATAAGCCCCCGAGAGCGCCCCGATCGCCACCGCCGGCTGGGCCGACAGGCTTGCCGCGGTTGCCCCCCACACCGGCGTGGCGCGACCGCGCGCGACATCGATCAGATCGGCCACCACCGCCGAAGCCGTGGGGCCAGCCCCGGCGCCGCGACCTTCCAGCATGATCTGCCCCACCGCATCGCCCACCGCGACCACGGCGTTGAACACGCCTTCGACCCGCGCGATCGGATGGGCCAGCGGCACCAGGCAAGGATGCACGCGCGCCGAAACGCCCTCGGGCGATTCCACCGCAATGCCCAATAATTTGATGCGATAGCCAAGCTCGGTGGCAAAGGCGATATCCAGCGCGCTGATGCGGCGAATGCCCTCGATATAGACATCGCCAAACGCCACCGGACGGCCAAACGCCAGCGCCGCCAAAATCGCCAATTTATGCGCGGCATCGATGCCGTCCACGTCGAAACCGGGATCGGCCTCGGCATAGCCCAACCGCTGCGCATCGCCCAGTGCGGCAACGAAATCCGTCTCATGTTCGCGCATCGTGGTCAGAATGTAATTGCAGGTGCCGTTCAGAATCCCCACCACCTTGGAAATGCGGTTCCCGGCCAGCCCCTCGCGCAGCGCCTTGATGACCGGAATCCCGCCCGCCACGGCGGCCTCGAACGCCAATTGCACCCCGGCCCGTTCGGCCAGCGCCGCCAATTCGGTGCCATGCACCGCCAGCAGCGCCTTGTTGGCGGTCACCACCTGCTTGCCCGCGGCAATCGCGGCCATCACCAACTCCCGGGCGGTACCCTCGGACCCGCCGATCAACTCGACCACCACTTCCACTTCGGGGGCGGCCGCCATTTGCAGCGCGTCGTCATACCAACGCGCACCGGAAAGCTCGATGCCGCGATCCTTTTTGCGATCGCGCGCCGAAACCGCCACCACTTCGATCGGGCGTCCGGCGCGGGCGGTCACCAGGTCGCGGTTGCGGGCCAGCAAATCCATCACCCCGGCGCCGACCGTCCCCAGACCGGCGATGCCGATTTTCATCGCCTTCACGCCGTTTTCTCCTCGGCGATCCGATCGTCGGCGGCGTGCTTGTCATCGGCAGTGGACGGCATCACCGCGCCGTCGGCCCGGAAAAATTCCTTGATCGAGCGCGTCGCCTGACGCAACCGGTGGGTGTTTTCCACCAGCGCGATGCGCACGTGATCATCGCCATATTCGCCAAAACCCAACCCCGGCGCCACCGCCACCTTGGCTTTTTCAAGCAGCAGCTTGGAAAATCCAACCGAGCCAAGGTGGGCGTATTTCGGCGGAATCGGCGCCCAGGCGAACATCGAGCCTTCCGGGCTGGGCACATCCCACCCCGCCGAATGCAGGCCCCGAATCAACACATCGCGGCGTTCGCGGTAAAGATCGCGCATTTGCTGCACACATTCCTGCGGCCCGTTCAGCGCCGCCACCGAGGCCACCTGAATCGGCGTGAAGGCGCCATAATCCAGATAAGATTTCATCTGCGCCAAAGCCGAGATCAACCGCGGATTGCCCGCCGCGAAGCCAATGCGCCAACCGGCCATCGAATAGGTTTTGGACATCGAGGTGAATTCCACCGCGATATCCTTGGCCCCCGGCACCTGCATGATCGACGGCGGCGGATTATTGCCGAAATAAATCTCGGCGTAAGCCAGATCGGACAGCACCCAGATATCGTGTTTTTTGGCAAACGCGACAATGGCGCGGTAAAAATCGAGATCCGCCAGATAGGCGGTCGGGTTCGACGGGAAATTGACGATCAGCGCGGTGGGCTTGGGCACCGAATGGCGCACCGCCACATCAAGCGCGCGCAGCATGTTGTCGTCGGGCGTGGCCGGCACCGAACGCACCGCCGCACCGGCGATGATAAAGCCGAATTGATGGATCGGGTAAGACGGATTCGGCACCAAAATCGTGTCGCCGGGGCTGGTGATGGCCGAAGCCAGATTGGCCAGACCTTCTTTCGAGCCGATGGTGGCGACGATTTCCGTTTCCGGATTCAACTCCACATCGAAGCGGCGGCGGTAATAGCCCGCCAGCGCCTTGCGCAGACCGGGAATGCCCTTGCTCATCGAATAGCCGTGGGTGCGCGGATTTTGCACCGTCTCGACCAGCTTGGCCACGATGTGCGCCGGGGTGGGCGAGTCGGGGTTGCCCATGCCAAGGTCGATGATATCCTCGCCTGCGGCGCGGGCCCGCGCCTTGGCCTGATTGACCTCGGCGAATACATAGGGCGGTAAGCGGCGGATGCGGTGAAATTCTTCGGACATGGGGGCAACCTTGGGGTGAATTGAATCAGGCGAAGCGCGATGCGCCGGATACTCTTACGGCGCTAATTCACAAGAGACAATTCCACACCCCGGCTTGCGGTGCCACTCCCCCCTTTAAAAGAAGCATGGGTCGCATAACGCAGGTCGGATTGCGGCACCCCGGCGGCGATCAGGGCGGCCGCCACCGTCTGCGCCCGTGTCCACCCCAAGGCGAGGCCCTGGTCGTCCGCCATGCCTGGGTCGCCATGGCCGCCCAGCGCTATGATCTTGCCCGGATGCGCCTGCGCAAAGGCGATCAGGCCAGGCAGGGCGGCGGGCGGCAAAACCGACGAACCATTGGCAAATCCTACCGAAAGATGTTTGAAATCATCGGCTTCACCGGCAGCGGCGGTGGGTGCCGCCCCCAGCAGATCCACCCGTGGCGGCGGGCTTGCCGCCAGGGCTGGCGGGTGATCGATGTCGGCGATCACCGGCGCCTGATTGTTGATCACAACCGGCGCTGCCGCGGCGGGCGCCGCGGGGGGCGGCACCGCCGTGGCTGCCGGGGTGGTCATGGTCGAGGCTTGCGCCGAAGGCTGTGGCGCGGGTTTTGGCGCCGTGGCCGCCGCCACCGGCAAGGGCGCACTGGCCGCCGCCGCGAGTGACAGGTTGCGCGCCTCGTCCAGCCCCGCGATCTGCGTGTCGCGCTGTTTTTCGGACAATAATTTGGGGCGTGGCGGCATCCCGGCAAAATTGGGGTAGGGCGCACTGGCCAGCGGCGG